>CAIZXK010000602.1 GCA_903936865.1 uncultured Bacteroidales bacterium
GAGCAGTTAAATGCCATTATAAGTGCCATGCCCGATTTAATCTTTATTATTGATAAAGAAGGAACCTATGAAAACTTTTTCAGCTCAAATCCTGAGAATATGCTTATGCCGGCAACTAAAATTATTGGGTCAAATCTTAATTCATTGTTTGATAAAGAAACAGCTGGTTTGCATTTAAATAAAATTAAAGAGTGTATTGATCAAAAAAAACTTGTAACGTATGAATATGAAGTCAATTTAAATGATAAAATTACTTATTTCGATGCAAGAATGGCACCACTTGGTACCGATAAGGTATTAACTTCGGTAAGGGAAATTACAGATAGAAAAGAAAAGGAAATAGAACGTAAAAAACTTACGCTAGCAATAGCACAAAGTCCGGTAACTATTGTAATTACAGATGTAAAAGGCAATATTGAATATGTAAATCCTGCCTTTGAAACATCAACAGGTTATAGTTTTGAAGAAGCAAAAGGAAAGACTACAGGGATACTGAAGTCCGGAAAAATGGATGAATCTGTTTATAAAGAGCTTTGGGAAAACATTCCTAACGGTAAAGAATGGCATGGAGAATGGATTAACAAGCGTAAAAACGGTGAATTATACTGGGAGGATGTTTCGATAACACCTGTTTTTTCCGAAAGTGGCGAAATTATAAATTACCTGGCTGTAAAGCAGGATATAACTCAAAAGAAAGAATCAGAAAAACAGATACAAGAACTTAATCAAAATCTGGAACAAAAAGTATTAGAAAGAACAAACGAATTAGCGCAGACTAATTTTATACTTAAAAAGGAAATTGAGAACCGTATTTTGGCAGATCTTTCGTTGGTAATCGAAAAACAACGTCTTGCTTCAATAATTGAAGGTACCAATGTAGGAACCTGGGAGTGGAATGTAAAAACAGGAGAAACAGTTTTTAACGAACAATGGGCTGAAATAATCGGGTATTCTTTAGAAGAAATATTTCCTGTAAGCATTGATACATGGATGAAGTATGCTCATCCTGATGATTTAATAATTTCCGGTGAACTGCTGGAAAAACACTTTAAGGGTGAACTTGATTATTATTCATTCGAATCAAGAATGAAACATAAAAATGGAAACTGGATATGGGTTCTTGATAGAGGAAAAGTTAGCAAATGGGATATTGATGGTAAACCATTACTTATGTCAGGTACACATCAGGATATTACCGAACGCAAAATGGCTGAAGAAGAATTGCATTGGAATAAATCGCTGCTGGAATTAATGTCTAATTCTTCACCCTTGGGCTTTTTGGTAGTTGATAACCGTAGCGATGAAATTCTTTACTTTAACAATCGGTTTTGCCAGATATGGGGAATTGAACTTATAGCCGATCAGATGCAAAGAGGTGAGTTGAAAAACAACGACATTATTCCCTATTGTTTGCCTGTATTAGCTGATATTCCCGCTTTTGCCGAATCATGCAAGCCTTTGCAGGAAGAATTGAATCGAATTGTACTTGAAGATGAAATTGCTTTTACTGATAACAGAACAGTAAGACGTTTTACTACTCAAATACGTGGAAGCAAAGATGAATATTACGGTCGTTTTTATATTTTTGAAGATATTACAGAACGTAAACAAACAGAAGAAGCATTAAAAGAAAGCAGAGAGCAGCTAAATTTAGTAATTAAAGGTTCGAATGATGCTCCATGGGATTGGAATTTACTAACAGATAATCTATTTTATTCTTTAAAATGGTGGGAACAAATTGGATATTTGCCGGATGAAATACCATCGGATAGCAAACTTTGGAGAAATCTTACGCATCCGGATGATATTGAATATACTAACACTATTTTAAGTAATGCTTTAAATAGCAATACAGAAAGTTATGAAGCCGAATTCAGGTTGTTACATAAGAATGGTTATTATGTTCCGGTTCTTTCCCGTGGTTTTATTTCAAGAGATTCGGAGGGAAAAGCAATTCGGGTAACCGGTACAAATATGGATCTTGCTGAACGTAAGAAAGCAGAAAAAGCCATACTGGATAGCGAAATCAGATATAGTACAATGATATCCAATATTTCGGATGTTATTGGCATAATGGGTGCTGATGGCGTAATGAAATATAAGAGTCCAAATATAGAAAGTTATTTTGGATGGAAACCCGAAGATTTAGTAGGTACTGATGGTTGGTTAACCATTCATCCAGATGATCTGGAGCGTATTCAAACAGAATTTTATCATCTTCTTCAATCAGATAATTTTTCGAAAACAGTTGAATACAGATACAAATGCAAAGATGGTAGTTATAAACCAATAGAACTTACGGCAACCAACCTGATAAATGATCCGGTTATTAATGGTGTATTGCTTAATTACCATGATACAACAGAACGTAAACTTGCAGAGGATGCATTAAAGGAAAGCGAGAAGAGGTTTTCGTTATTTATGGATTATTTGCCGGCAGTTGTTTTCTTAAAAGACCATGAAGGGAAAACATTGTTTGTAAATAAATACATGGAAACTGCATTTGGTGCTTCGGCTTGGGTGGGGAAAACCATGCTTGAAGTATTTCCGGGTGAATTGGGTGAAAAACTGATGGAAGATGATAGAAATTCCATGGAATTGGGTTATCAGAAAATTGATGAGAGTATGGTTCAGCTCGATGGGAAATTACATAGTTACGAAACCCAGAAATTCGTAATCGACCGACAGGGACAACCTCCTTTGCTTGGAGGTATTTCCCTTGATATTACCGAACGCATTCATGCAGGAGAATTAATTGAACAAACCCGCAGGAACTACGAAACTTTTTTTAATACCATAGATGATTTCCTCTTTGTTTTGGATGAA
>CAIZXK010000603.1 GCA_903936865.1 uncultured Bacteroidales bacterium
CAAAAGTTGTTTTAGAATCTGTTGAAAAAGAAAATAAAATTAGATTTTTTCCATATATCAAACCAAAACCAAATATTATATCTTAGCTCTTTTATAATTCATTAAAAATCTAATAATTACAGACTTTATATAATAAAAAAAGGCTTATAAAAAAGAACATATTTGATTTTATAGGTATTCATTTACAATTTAAGCTTCCTAAATTATAGCGAACCCGATTTCATTAATGATGTTGGCATAATTGATACCAGTGAACCCGATTTCATTAATGATGATGGCATAATTGATACCAGTGAACATGATTTCATTAATGATGTTGGCATAATTGATACCAGTGAACACGATTTCATTAATGATGATGGCATAATTGATACCAGCGAACCCGATTTCATTAATGATGATTGCATAATTGATACCAGTGAACCCGATTTCATTAATGATGACATATAAAATATATCCAGATTAATATTTTTATAAATTAAGTGAAAAAAGAATTAGTCTTTTGTCTCTTGATTGTAAAAATCCTATGAAATTCGTATTTTTGTAAATAAATCAATCTTTAATATAATCTTTATGCGACACTTTCTTTTGCTATTAATCATTCTTGTTGTTTATTCATGTGCAGTAAAAAATGATAATTTCGTTGTTTCTCCCAATCAGAAAAATCGTTTCCATCTTATTATTGATAATGGAAAGCTTTATTATGAAATAAGTTGCGAAAACAAGATAATTATTGAAAAATCGGCCATTGGTTTTGAATTTAAAAATCAGGCTGCTCTTGATGATAGTTTGAAAATTGTAAGTATAGAAAATTCAAGACATGATGAAACATGGAAACCTATTTACGGAAGATCTGAAAATATAAGAAATAATTATAATGAGATAGTTATAACACTTCAGGAAAACTCAAATCTGAAAAGAAATCTTAAATTGATTGCCAGAGCTTATGATGAAGGTGTGGCTTTCAGGTATGTTTTTCCTGAAAGCAATGTTGAGGATAGTTTATTGATTACTGCAGAAAATACTGAGTTTAATTTCCCTGAAAACGATAGTGCCTGGTGGATTCCTTCCAATGAATTTGCTTACGAATCCTTATTCAGAAACACTGCATTAAAAGAAATTAAAGATGCCAATACTCCGATTACCATCAAAAACAGGAATGGACTTTACCTCAGTATACACGAAGCGGCTTTGCTCGATTATTCTGAAATGTATCTTAAGAAAACACAGGATAATACAACAAAATTTACTTCTGCATTATGGCCCGAACCTGATGGTGTTTGCTGTAGCGTTGCTTTGCCTTTTAAAACTCCCTGGCGATGTATTCTTATTGAAAGTAATGCAGGTAAACTTGCTGAATCAAGTCTGATACTTAATCTGAATGAGCCTTGTGTGCTAAAAGATGTTTCATATATCAAGCCTATTAAGTTTGTAGGGATTTGGTGGGGAATGCATATTGGAGAATATACCTGGTTTGCTGGTCCAAAACATGGAGCCACTACCGAACGAACCAAGCAATACATTGATTTTGCTGCCAAACATCACATCCAGGGTGTTTTGACTGAGGGTTGGAATCTGGGATGGGAAACCTGGGCTTCAGGTGTAAAACCAATTCAGAATTTCAGTAAGGCATATCCTGATTTTGATCTGGAAGAAGTAGTAAAATATGCCAGACAGAAGAATGTTGAATATATTTGTCATCACGAAACAGGAGGAAATATTCCTGAGTATGAAAAACAAATGGATACTGCCTTTGCATTATTACACAAATTGGGTGTTAAATACCTGAAAACCGGTTATGCTGGTACAATTATTCCGGAAGGTTATCATCATCACGGACAATATATGGTAAGGCATTTCCAGAAAGTTGTGGAAACTGCAGCAAAATATCAGATTTGTCTGGATGCTCACGAAAGCATCAAGCCCAGTGGTATTGAGCGAACCTATCCCAATCTGATGTCGCAGGAAGTGATACGTGGCAATGAATGGAATGCCACTTATAAAGCAACGCCTCCTTATCATGCAACCATATTGCCTTTTACAAGGTTTGTGGCTGGTTCTGCCGATTTTACCCCCGGTATATTCCGTATAAATCATTCGCCCAAAACCAATAAAAGATTGTATTGCACACTTACTCATCAATTATCATTATTTGTAGTGTTTTACAGCCCAATGATGATGGCTTCGGATATGATTGAAAATTACGAAAATAACAAAGCATTTTCTTTTATAGAAGAAGTTCCTTGTACATGGCACCAAACTAAAACAATAGATGCTGTGCCGGGGGATTATGCCTGTATTGCCAGAAGAAATAATGACAAATGGTTTGTAGGAAGTGTAGCCGATGAAAACTGCCATTTGATTAAGATTCCCCTTTCTTTTCTGAAAAAAGGACAGGAATACATTGCCACCATTTATTCTGATTCATCAGCTACAGACTGGAAAAATAATCCTGAGTCCTTTGAAATAGCAAGTTACAAAGTTACATCCGTTGATACGGTTTATGCAGCCTTGTCTAAAGCAGGTGGACATGCTATGATGCTTTTTCCAGCTGATAAAAGAAATGTTTCGACTAATTTGAAAGGTATTAATTCAAACAATAAAGAAGCGTTGATCAAAATGGAAATCTTTAGCAAACTGGATACTTATGGTAATAAATCGGTAACGCATACTGGATTTAACAAACCAGTTCATCTTGTTTATCCTTACAGCGGAACTTATCCGGCTTCGGGCAATAATGCAGTGACAGATGGGATACGTGGCGATTACAATCTTTCGGCAGGCGACTGGCAGGGTTACGAAGGCAGTGATATTAATCTAACAGTTGATTTGCAGAAAGAAACAACAATAAAGCGAATAGCAGCAGGATTTCTTAACTCACCAAACGACTGGATTTTTTATCCCAAACACATTGAATTTTATTATTCATCAGATAGTAAGAATTTTGTAAAAGCAGGTGAAGAAAAGTTTTCGCACCTGACTCCCGAAAACATGAATGCCATAAATATCAGAGATTTTGAAGTAAAACTCAATAATGTAAAAGCAAGGTATGTGCGTGTAAAAGCATCGGGGCTTATTAATTGTCCTCAATGGCATTATGGAAAAGGGAAGAAATCATGGATGTTTTGCGATGAAATTATTGTGGAATAAAAAAGTTCTCAATTATACCACGACAGTTGTCGGGGTGGAAACTACAAAGCATATTTACTTCCCGACAGTTGTCGAGGTATAAACTAGAAAGTATAATTTGTTCCCGACAGTTGTCGGGTTATAAACTACAAAGTATATTTTGTTTTCGACAGTTGTCGGGATAAAAACCACAAAATATATTTTGTTCCCGACAGTTGTCGAGGTATAAACTAGAAAGTATATTTCCTTCCCGACAGTTGTCGAGGTATAAACTAGAAAGTATATTTCCTTCCCGACAGTTGTCGGGGTAAAAACTACAAAGTATATTTTGTTCCCGATTGTAGTTTTAACCTTATTATTTTTGGAGGAAGCATCCCGACACAGCAATTCAATTGCTTAGGTTCTTCTATAATAACACAATATATTCTTATGATAATTAAATAAATAATACATACTTTGCAAAAAATAAATATATTTGCAGATGTTTTAAAAATAAGGAAACTTTTAAAATACATAATTATATTTATTTATCGAGTTAGCTTTCATTGGAAAAAAGAAAGTGATAAAGATAATAACAAGTAAATAAATCTTAACCATTAAAACGGAGGTTAAAATGCAACACAAGCGATTAAAATTAAGTGTAGTGCTCTTATTTGGACTTGAACTAACAGGAATACATGCACAAACAAGTGTTAACGCCACAGGAGGTAATGCTTCAGGCAATGGAGGCACGATAAGCTATTCCGTTGGACAGGTTACTTACCAAACACATACCGGAACAAACGGTTCGGTGGCGGAATGCGTACAGCAACCATACGAAATATCGATAATAACCGGACTGGAAGAAGCACAAGGCATAATACTTTCGTTTTCAGCTTATCCCAACCCTGCAACTGATTTTCTTACATTGAGTATTGATGCTTCGACTACGCTCAGCATAAACTCTATGAGTTATAAACTGTACGATATGAATGGAAAATTTTTACAAAGCGAAAAAATCACTGGCAAGCAAACAAATATTGTTATGAGCAATCTTGTACCTGCCACTTATTTTGTGAAAGTAATCTTAAATACGCAAGGCATTGCGAATCAACAGGAAATAAAAACATTTAAAATCATTAAAAATTAAGGAGGAAAAATATTATGAAAAAGTTAATTACAGTTTTAGCAGCCGTTTTATTAATGGCAAATGTATTTGCTCAGGCACCTCAAAAAATGAGTTATCAGGCAGTAATTCGTGATGCAAATAATAATCTGGTTACAAATACAACTGTTGCAATGAAAATAAGCATACTGCAAGGTACCACAAGCGGAACTGCCGTATTTGTAGAAACGCAAACTCCAACCACCAATGCTAATGGTATGGTAAGTATTGAAATAGGTGGCGGAACCGTTGTAAGTGGTAATTTTGCAACCATTAACTGGGCAAACGGAATATATTTTATAAAAACTGAAACCGACCCCGACGGAGCAACAGGAGGAATATCCTATACTATTACAGGCACAAGCCAGTTATTGAGTGTACCGTATGCTTTGTATGCAGCAAACAGCGGAAACAGTACTCCAGGTCCTCCAGGTCCGGCTGGTATACAAGGTCCTCCCGGTACAGGAGGATTTACCCATTATATTGGTGAACATTATGGTGGTGGTGTAATCTTTCATTTATGGAAAGACAGTTTAGGTTATGAACACGGTCTGATTGTAGCCCTTACTAACCAAAGCATCTCTCAAGTCTGGAGCAATGTTTCATCAACATTAATTGGTGCATCGGCGCAAAGTTTATGGGATGGTTTAAGCAATAGCAATGCCATAGTAGCACAGGCGGGGCATACAAGCAGTGCCGCAAAGTTGTGTTTAGATTTAGTAAGTGGTGGGCAAAGCGATTGGTATTTGCCAAGCATTCAAGAATTAAATATGCTGTGGAATAATTATTATACTGTTGCAAAGGCTTTATCTCAAATTTCGGGAGCAACCCAATTATCTAATAACTATTACTGGTCGTCGTCGGAGGACTTCAATAACGACGCTTGTTACTTCCTCTTCAACTACGGCTTCACGGACTACTACATTAAGTACATGGAAAACTATGTTCGTGCGGTGAGGGCTTTTTAACTAGATACAAAAATACTTTTGTATGTATAAATATAAATATTTAATCAGAATTTGGATGCTTACTGGTAAATAGCTGAAAAATAGTGCCTTTTATTTACCTGTAAGTTGTCTTGTTTTAAGAATCCAAATCTGATTTCTTTTTGTTTTGACTATATGAAACGGTTTTTTATTTAGTTGTCAGATTTAATAAAAACTGGATGTAAAGTTCTTCGTTTGCAAGGAAACAATAAAAAGATTGCGGGATAGTTTTGCATCGTGAATTTGAGACGAAACAATATTTAATTATTTAATTACAATAAACTTTTCGGTTCTTATGTCGTCGATAGTTTCTGTTTTTAATACATATAAGCCTTCTTTCAGATTAGCAATGGGTATATTTATCGAATTTAATCCTTCTGTTCCATCAAAACTGATATTCCTGATCAGCTTACCTGTTGCATTATAAATATGAATATTCCCCACTTTCTCATTTGAAAGAATAAAATTAAGATTTATAACTTCTTTAGCCGGATTAGGATAAATCTTTATTTCATTTTCGTTCAGATATTGTTCAAATAAAGCAGTAAAGCATGTATTTGTATCTAAATTTAAAATAATGGTATCTGATTTTGGATTTGGTATAAACATAGCTGAAGTCTGCCATTGCACAAAGCGGTAAGCCGCATTGGGAATGGCAATTATTGTAACTTTATTGCCATCAAAGTATTTTCCTTTCCAAGGCAATTGGTTTGGTTTTATAGTATTTAACTTAATTAATCCGGAATTCTGGGGAAATACCTTTAATTCTATTTCAACCTGCTTTTTCATGTCAAATGTATCTCCTACAAATTGAAGTGCATAGGCAGGTCTTTCTTCTAAATACGGCATTACCACATTGTCTGTTTCGTAATGCCAGGCTTCCGTATTGCTCCCCCAACGTGCAAAATGAAATGGCATTTCCGTCTCTAATGTATTCATTACTTTTTCAATATGCTGTTTCATGCATTCTGTGCTAAAAAGTGTATTTACCAAATCAGCATATCGATTTATGAAATAAGTTTTAAATTCGTTGTTTTTCAATAAGTTTTTTAATATTTGTACATGTTTGTTTGTGTCACCATAACTACTCATTATTAAACCAAGCAGGTCAAATTTGGCAGGAGCCCAACCATAATTCCCAAGCGAAACATCCAAATCCATAAGCATATACCTCCATTTTGAATTGGGATTATGCGATTTCCAGTATTTTATATTATTGTAAGGCCAATCGGTATTCGAAAGAAAGGTTTCTGCGATAAAATAATCGCATAAATTTTCAATATCTATCAAGGTAGTTGCCGAATCGTAGGTTGCCTTTACATTCATTGGTGAAGTGATAACAAATTGAAGCATCTGATTGAAATCATTGCAGTTACCTTCAATCACGGCTGTGTCTTCTTCGAGCAAATCCACTTTATCTTCATCATACTTACAATTCTCTTCAATATAATGCTTGCTGAATCTTTCCCTAATATTATGAATTCCCCAGTATTTCCCGTTAAGGAATACTACTGCTGGCTTATAAGCTAACAAATCGATATTCAGATTTCCCAACATCAGTTTATGCAAGGATCCATCCCTGAAATGGGTTTTATTAAAGTCGAGACTTGAATTTCTTAAAACAATATTCTTGAAATTTCTAATGTTTTTTTCTTCAAAAAACCGATAAGTCAAATCATTATCTCCATACAAATTACGAGCAGTAATCCTTAACGACTGCATCGGGCGTGTCCGCGAAACCGAACCTCCATTAATAGAAAGTCCTGCGTCTTGCTTTAATACCATTTTCTGGTCAGTTTCATAATATTCTATATGTGCAGGGATTTCCCAGTCCTGCCAAAAATTTGCACCGTAGTATGGATAGTTAATGTTTGCATTGGGACCCAATACATATATCCCATAATTCCAGTCCCATAAGTTAGCAGGATTGGTACTAATTGAAAATACCGGTAAAGTTGATTTATTGTTAATAAAAAATGTGTTGGTAATTACTTCAGAAGGTAATACTGATTTGTTTTTATTAAAAGTTCTGGCTTTTATTACCAGCGTGCTGTCAATAAACATTGAAGAAATATATTTATTTGAATTGGAATCAGGAATACTTCCATCAATTGTATAATATATTGTAGCGTCTAGGGTATTGCTCGAAAGAATTAGATGAGTTGCAGCAGAATAAAAACTACTTTCTGATGAAAACACTGGATTATCAGCATAAGATAAAAATCCTTCATTGGTATTATTCGATAAGTTGGGACTTGGATGAATAAAAATCCGAATACTATCACTCCCATCGGGTAATCTGCCAACAGTATGATTCAGTTGAAGATTTCCAAAACTTATTTTATCAATTATTCCATTTGATTTATTATATAATCGAATTTCATCCCCTTCTTTTGCAATTTTAAATGAAGCATGCAAAACGGTGTTAACCTTGTTTTGCCCTGAAGCAAATAGTAACAAAAACCCTTTTCCCTGTATTGATACATTGGGGAATATCCATCTTTCATCTTTATGATTTTCTATTCCATAACCTTGCAAATTAACTATATTGGAATCCTTATTGAATATTTCAATCCAATCCTGCACTTTATTACTTTCATCTTTAATATTGGAACCGTTAAAAGAACAAACTTCATTAATGACTATTTGTCCAAACAAAGCAAATTTGCATAGAAGAAACAATAAAATTAATAAAGGCTGCTTTAAATTCATTTCTGGTGAGAGATGTTGAGAATAATCTTAAACTGTTTTATAATATCAGCTATATTTCAACAAACTAACTACTCGGCAAGATTCAAAGCTATCTTGACTTCTTTATAATTATTCCAATCCACTTTTGGATTTGCAGCTTTATAAGTTGAAGATATTACGATTACTCTAAATGTTGAATGAGCCGGATAAGGAGGTGTTGAACCATCGGAATTGGAGTTTATAAGTGAAACATATCCTTCCCCAAAACCATAAATAGTTGAATTAACTCCATTAATATCAGGTAACGACCACCATTCGTTTCCATATAATATGAACACATTAACAAGACCATAATCCAAAATATCCTGAGTTATTTCGGGTACCATAATTTTAGTGAAATAAAAATTATTATCCAACGACCAGTTAACGTCAACATAGTTGGATCCATAAACATTTGCATTGCCGTCAGCACCTGTTGGACCTTGTTCTCCTTTTGTACATCCGTTGCATGTAATAAGTATTGCGATTAAAGCAAAAAATACTATACTTTTAATTTTCATCATTTTACTATTCATTATGTTTTACAATTATTTTTTACAAATGTATAAATAAATTTCAAGTACATAGTTCATTTGCAAAAAAGATAGTTAGTTAACTTCACAAGATGAATTACTTTCCGATGCATAATTTGATTATACGTTGATTATCATTTATATATGTATATTAGG
>CAIZXK010000604.1 GCA_903936865.1 uncultured Bacteroidales bacterium
AAATAATTATTTTCAAATTCAAAAATAATTTCAAATTTTAAAAGATTTTTAGCAAAATTACTTTAAAATTATATATTTTTGCTTAATATTGAGAAATTAAAAACTATTAAATCTGATCAATTATGGATAACTCTACAGACAAATACAACAGTTTCTTTAGGTTTGAAGATTTACGAATTTATCACAAATCATTGGATTTTGTGGAATTTATTCAGAGAACAACAAGTTTGTTTAATGATGACTATAAGGAAAGTTTAGCGTTTCCGATGTTAAGAGCTGCACAAAGTATCTCAGTAAACATTGCAGAAGGTTCTGCCAGAAATAAGAGCCAATTTGTATATTACCTTAAAATGGCAAAAAGTTCTGTTAGGGAATGTGTTGTTTATACTTCCATCGCCAGGAAAGCAAACTTGATTTCAGATGAATCTGAAGAAGAAAGCAGAAGGCAGTTAATGGAATTAACCAAAATGATAGGAGCCCTTATTGCTTCCTTACAAAAAGCGCAGGCAGCCGGATTGGAAGAAAAGCACAAGGATGATATTGATTTTGAGGATTAATCGCATTTCTTTTTTATTTTTGGAAAATTAATTTAATTTTAATTTATAAATCTAATCATTAATATTTTTATTAAGTAAAATCACTATGGCTATACTTAAAGCATTTAAAGGGCTACGTCCACCAACAACAATTGCGAAGGACTTAGCTTCAAGACCTTATGATGTTCTTAACTCAGCAGAAGCTCGCGAAGAAGCAAAAGGCAACGACTATTCTCTACTTCATATCATTAAACCGGAAATAGACCTTCCCGTTGAAATGGACGAACATGATGAAGCAGTATATCAGAAAGCAAAAGAGAATTTCGACAAATTTAAATCAAAAAACTGGCTGGTTCAGGATGAAAAGGAAAAACTTTACATCTATGCACAAACCATGGATGGACGCACTCAATATGGTATTGTTGGTTGTGCCGGTGTTGAAGATTATCTGAATGGAATTATCAAAAAACATGAATTAACCCGTAAAGATAAGGAAGAAGACCGAATGAAACATGTTCGCATTACCAATGCAAATATGGAGCCCGTATTTTTTACCTATCCTGCTGTAAAAGAAATAGATGAAATTGTTGAAAATATTGTTAAAAATCAAAAAGCTGAATACGATTTTACAGCTGATGATGGTTTTGGTCATCATTTCTGGGTGATTAATGATGATGCCATTATAAAAAAAATCTCAGAATTATTTGCATCAAAAGTTCCTTTCACCTATGTTGCTGATGGACATCACCGTACCGCTGCCGCAGCTTTGGTTGGCAACGAAAAAAAGAAAAACAATCCAGATCACAATGGAACTGAAGAATACAACTTTTTCTTAGCTGTCCATTTTCCCGACAATCAATTAAAAATTATTGATTATAACCGTGTTGTAAAAGATTTGAATGGATTGACTTCTTCCGAATTAATTGAAAAATTAAAAGAGGATTTTATTATAAAAGAAGAAGGTACAGAAATTTATAAACCAGGTAAGTTACATGAATTCAGCATGTATCTGGATGGTAAATGGTTCTCAATGATAGCTAAAGATGGCACTTATAATGATAATGATCCGATTGGAGTTTTAGATGTTACAATTCTATCTAACTTAGTATTAGATAAGGTTTTGGGTATTAAAGACCTTCGTACCGACAAACGTATTGATTTTGTTGGAGGAATTAGAGGGTTGGGCGAATTAAAACGCAGAGTTGACAATGGTGAAATGAAAGTAGCATTTGCTTTGTACGCTGTTTCAATGAAACAATTGATTGACATTGCAGACACCGGAAATATAATGCCTCCAAAAACTACCTGGTTTGAACCAAAATTGAGAAGTGGAATAGTTGTTCACGAATTAAAATAGAATTTTTTATTTATATCTAAGCCCTTATATCTCTATGTTATAAGGGCTTTTTTATTAAAGAAAATCGGGTAAAACACAAATGAGCCTGAAATAAACCAAAATACTATTTGTAGCGATAGATTTATTTACTTTATAGATTTCATTTTTATTTTGGTAATTGAGAATGTAATTTTGATTTATAATCAAATAAAACATTAATCAAATAAAACATATAAAAATGAAAAAAATAATAAGTTTAGTTACGGTGAGTATTTTTGCATTAGCTGTTAATACTCAGATTTTCGCACAAAATCACCGCTGGGATGATGTCTTTCAAGGTGATACATTAACAGTAATGAGTCCACAGGAAATAACCACTGATGGACCTTTTGATAATAATTTTTCATTATTTTCAAATAAATCTCAACCACCAAGTAATAAAATTCAGGAAAATAAATATTGTAATATCAATGTAATTTCTTCCCAATCTCCTGATATTATTATAATTGAAAATGCAGAGATCAACTCTTCAGTTGAAATATACAACATGGGAGGTAAATTACTTTTAAAAACTTTTGTAACAGATAATAAGTTTAATTTAAATGTAACAAGCATTCCAAAAGGCATTTATATTATTGTTATAAAAAGTAAAAATCAAATAATATCTAAAAAAACTGCTATACAATAATATGGTTTTTTTCTCTATTTTTTTGAAGGTTGGTGATGATTTGCCAACCTTTTTTAATTTATTGTTAAAATCGTTTTGTTGTGTTTGAAATTATTCATAGTTTTGTATTCTAATATATCTATTAATTAAAGCTATGAAAAGAATAATTTTATCATTATTACTGTTTTTTGGATTAACATTTGTATATTCTCAAAACTATTTAATCAGTTTTACTGCAGTAGCACCTAATGGTACTACAACTTTCGACAGTATTCAGGTTCTCAATTTAACTCAGAATACGAATAAAACCTTGTTTTTTGGAGATGTATTGCAGCTTGGACATTTGGGTGTAACTAACTTAAATTCAGGAAATGAACATGTTAAGTTGTATCCCAATCCAAGCAATGGAAATGCTGAACTTTCTTTTTATTGTGAAGCTTCAGGACTTACAGACATCAAAATATACGATTTGGCAGGCAAAGAAATTACTTCAGTTTCTTATAATCTGAATAATGGAGTTCAAAAATTCAATATCAGCGGAATTAAAAAGGGAATGTATTTTATTCAGATTTCAGGAGCTGGATTTAATTATACTCTAAAACTATTATCTCATAACACTTCCAATCAGAAATTTGTAATAGAGCATACGGGTTTTGAAGAAAGTAGTCTAAATCTGAAATCATTAAAAAATGCTGCTTCAATCGTTTTTATGGAATACAGCAATGGTGATCAGCTTTTATTTAAAGGATACTCAGATAATTACAAAAAAATAATTACTACAATTCCCACTTCTGATAATACCATTCATTTTATTTTTATAGCATGTAAAGATATTGAAAACAATAACTATGCAACTGTAAAAATAGGATCTCAGCAATGGATGGCAGAAAATCTAAAAACCAACAAATACCGCAATGGTGATAGTATTCCTTATATTTTAATTGATACTAGTTGGATGAATACTACCAGAGGAGCTTACGGATATTATAATAATAGTGTAAATATGTCGACAGTTTATGGTAATTTATATAATTTTTATGCGGTAAATGATATTAGAAAACTTTGCCCTGCAGGTTGGAAAACACCGGATGAAAATGATTGGAATTCTTTAACTGCTTATTTGGGTGGCGATTTGGTAGCAGGTGGCAAAATGAAAGAAACCGGCAATCTGACCTGGGTAAATAATACAGCGGCAAGCAATAGCAGTGGTTTTTCCGCTTTTGGATCAGGTATGCGTAGTTCTTATGGCTTTTATAGTAATTTAGGTGAATTTTCCTATTGGTGGTCGTCTGATTTACATGATACTTATAATTCTTTTTACAGAAGACTTTATAATTTGAATGACAATATTAATTCTGACTTTACAGTATTTAATGATGGTTTAAATATCAGATGTATAAAAGATACTGCAAATATGATTTCGTATCTGGCTGTTCTCACAACCATTCCGGTTACCAATATTACTATAACAACTGCGCATTCGGGTGGTAATGTTACCCAATTTGGAGGAAGTGCTATCGTAAATCGTGGGTTGTGTTATAGTACTTCACCAAATCCTACAATTGACGACAGCGTGGTCTATCTTCCAGGTCCCAGTGGAACAGGTGCATTTATTGGAGATATTATAGGTTTAACTGGAGGTACTACTTACTACGTAAGAGCTTTTGCAGTTAATGCTTTTAGTGTTGCTTATGGCAATGAACAAAGTTTTACTACACAATTGCCTGCCAATGGCGGATTATCCGATATTGATGGCAATGTTTACGATACAGTCGTAATAGGCAATCAGGTCTGGATGCGTCAGAATCTGAAAGTTACAAAATACAATAACGGGGATGATTTGCCTCATATAACTACCAATGCTGCATGGTCGGCGTTAACAGGCGGTGCTTATTGCCATTATGGTAATAATACCAGTACAGGTGCAACTTATGGTAAATTATATAATTATTATGTAGTTAGCGATAACCGCAATGTTTGTCCCCAAAACTGGCATGTTCCGCATTTGTCAGAATGGCAAACACTTGAAAATTATCTGGGTGGAAGCGGTATTGCAGGCGGTAAATTAAAAGAAGTTGATACAATTTATTGGGCTGCTCCGAATGCAGATGCAACAAACAGTAGTGGTTTTACAGCTTATGCTGGTGGCAGCAGAAGTTCAACAGGAGCATCTGGCGATTTAGGTTATTATGGCAATTGGTGGACAAAAGATGAATACGACCCAAGTAAAGGAATGGCTATGGATTTATCTTACGGAAACGGAACTTCTCATTTATATCAAAGAACCAAAACCATCGGTATGAGTATCAGATGTATTAAAGATACAGTTGCTTCTGTTGCAGTAATTCCTAACGTTACGTCTTCGTCAGCATCAACTGTTACTTCTACAACAGCTATTTCAGGAGGAACTATTATAAATGACGGTGGATCTGCAATTATATCAAAAGGTGTATGTTACAGCACTTCTCAAAACCCAACAATTACTAGCGGAACAGTTGTAAATGGAAGTGGAACCAATACTTTTACATCTAATATTTTCGGACTTTTACCAAATACTACTTATTATTTGAGAGCTTATGCAACAAATAGTGTCGGAACTGCTTATGGAAATCAGATTTCGTTTACAACAATACAAGGCAGCGTAAGTGGTATGGTTTATGATGTTGATGGTAATGCTTATGATACGGTACATATTGGAAATCAGATTTTCCTGAAACAGAACCTGAAAACAACCAAATACAATAATGGAGATCAAATTCCTAATGTAACTAACGGAAGTAATTGGGGTTCTCTTACTACAGCTGCGTATTGCAATTACAATAACGACTCAATAAATGCAAACACTTATGGCAGACTATATAATTGGTATGCTGTAGCTGATTCAAGAAATATTTGCCCGATGGGTTGGCATGTTTCTGATACTGCCGATGCTGTAGAACTCATCAATTATCTGGGTGGAAGCTCAGTGGCAGGTGGAAAACTTAAGGAAGCCGGATTAAGCCATTGGCAATCGCCAAATACAGGAGCTACAAACAGTAGCAATTTTACTGCTTTACCGGGTGGTTATCGTTATTATGATGGTAATTTTTATCAGATCGGAAATAATGCATGGTTCTGGGCTATTACAGAATATAGTGCCATAACCGGATTCTCTTTATATATGAGTTATGATGCAGCTAATACAACTGATCAGGCAAGTTTTAAGCCCAATGGTTATAGTGTTAGATGTATAAAAAACCAATCAATAACACCACCTCCTCCAATTCAGGTGTTTGATATTGATGGCAATGCTTATGATACGGTTCAAATAGGAACACAGGTTTGGATGAAGCAAAATCTGAAAACTACAAAGTTCAGAAACGGAGATGCTTTACCTAACTATGTAAGTAATTCTACATACAGTAACCTTACAACTGCTGCATATTCAAACTATAACAATGATACAACTACCGCCAATATATACGGAAAATTGTATAATTGGTATGCAGTTAATGATAGTCGAAGATTATGCCCGACAGGATGGCATATTCCTGCAGATAATGAGCTTTCTGTATTAGCTTCTTATCTTAATGGAAATACCTTTGCAGGAGCCAAATTAAAAGAAACCGGTTTATCTCATTGG
>CAIZXK010000605.1 GCA_903936865.1 uncultured Bacteroidales bacterium
AAAAAGTTGACATTATCAGGCACTTACGACTCTCGAAAGAATGTAATATATTACGAAACAGATAAAAATTACCTTAGCACATTAATTGAGTCAGAAACAAGACAAGGTCTTAGCATTCAAGCTAATTATACCATTACTCAGAAAATTTATGTAGGAGCAAAAGTTGGTTATAGATTTCAGAAAAGTGATCCAAGACCTACTAAAAACTCTAATGTATATATTTCACTCAGAGATATCTTTAAATCTCAACTGTCAACTACATTGTCAGTTACAATGCTGGAATCAAATTATTTGAATGGTAATATTTATAATGTAAGATTTTACCGTGGTTTTAAGTCAGGGAAAATAGATGTTGGTGTTGGGTACAGTTTTGTAAATTACAAAATATTAAATTCAGAACTACCTTTCAAGCAACATACTGCCGATATTAATGTTTCTGCAGAGATTATCAAGAAACTCTTTCTTTCGCTAAACTTTGAAACAAATTACGAAAAACCAAATTACTTTCACAGACTCTATCTGCAATTACGAAAAAGATTTTGAATGAGTTAGCTTGTAATCTATTTTAAAAAATATGAAAAATTTTAAAAACAATAATATACTTTATAAAATCAGTGTAAAATGCGAATCTTATCATTCATAATTTGGTCTTTCTTGCTTTACCTAATAGGAAGTTTCTCGGAAGAATCTCCACATGGTAAAGATTTTAAAATAAGTTGCAGCACTTGCCATAGTTCAACTAGCTGGGAACTTGATAAAAAAATTTATTCATTTAATCATTCTGCAACTAAAATGCCTTTAATAGGTCAACATAAAGAAATTAACTGTAAATTATGCCATAAAAGTCTGGTATTTTCAGAGGCAAAATCAAAAACGGAATGTGTTAGTTGTCACACGGATATACACAGCCAAACAGTTGGTAATAATTGCGATAAATGCCATACACCTAATTCCTGGATTGTTACTAATATTACTGAAATACATCAGCAAAGCAGATTTCCATTAGTAGGTGTACATTCCATGAAAGATTGTCAGAAATGTCATAAATCAGAATCTCTGCATCGTTATGAAGTTTTGGGCGTTGAATGTATTGATTGCCATAGAGCAAATTACATGGCTACCACCAAACCAAATCATACTTCAGCAAATTTTTCGACAGAATGTGCTCAATGCCATAATATTTATTCTTATGAATGGGGAAGAACAGGTTTTAACCATAATTTCTTTCCATTAACCTTAGGTCATTCTAATATTAACTGCACTAAGTGTCATACAAATAACAATTATTCAAATTTGTCTCCAGATTGCTATGGTTGTCATAAAGACGACTATAATTCAGCTACAAATCCGGTTCATTCCGGTGGATGTTATACTACAAATTGTAGCTCTTGCCATAATACAAATCCAGGATGGAAACCAACAAGTTTTAATCATGAGAATCACTTTCCAATCAGTTCTGGAGATCACAGTGGCATTTCCTGCATTGAATGTCATACTAATCCTGCAAATTGCACTTTTAGTTGCATTGATTGTCATGAACATAGTCAATCTTCAATGAATAATGAGCATAATGGAGAAAGCGGTTATTCCTGGAATAGTTCCGCTTGTTTTAATTGTCACCCGAGAGGTCAGTCTGACAAAAAGCATTTGAAGTAGTTAAAAACGAAGTATATATTCGTATTATATTTAGACATAAATTTAAAACAAATGTTTTTAAAAATATGCTTGACTTCAGAAAATTGGTTTCTGTTATTAAAATTATATTAATAATTCTTGCTTCGAAAAGCTCATCGCCTAGCATATAAAAAAGTAATCTGCGGTATTAAATGTATTAATTTATACTTTTTGTTATGAAAACATTTTAGTGGCAAAACAAAAATTAATAATTGTCATCATTCTATTATACAAATCTCGAAAAATATTCGTTATTTTGTTTTTATATCTTATCAAAAATAAAAAATGGTTGAAATTATTTGTACAAATTGTGATTCAATAAAACACTATCCAATTGGAACACAACTTAGTGAAATTGCAACGGATATGCAGGTTTGTTTAAAACAACCCATATTGGCAGCTCTGGTTAATAATAAATTAAAAGAATTAAACTATCAGGTTTTCAAGCCAAAAACCATACAATTTATTGATATTACACATCATATTGGAATAAGGGTATATATTCGTTCTTTGGCTTTTGTTTTATTTAAAGCTATTAAAGACATACACCCTTCTGCTGAACTTAGCATAGAGCATGCTGTTTCAAAAGGTTGGTTCTGCGACATTACCAATACTCATCTGGTTCTTGATTCTAATATGATTGCATTAATTAAAAAAAGAATGCAGGAGATTATTGATGCTGACGTCCCATTTATAAGAAAAGAAATTCTTACTGTAGAAGCAATCAGACTATTCGAGGAGTGTGGATTGTATGATAAATCATTATTGTTCAAAACACGGAATCAACTATATTCTTCAATTTATTATTGTGATGATACCATAAATTATTTCTATGGATTTTTAGTTCCAAGTACCGGGTTTTTGAAGAAGTTCAATATTCTTCCTTATTTCAACGGAATTCTTTTACAGGTTCCCAAACAAAAGCATCCTGAAGAGATTGATGAAATAATAATTCAAAATAAAATGTTTAAAATCTTCAGGGAACATAAAAAATGGTGTGAGATTCTGGAAGTTCCTTATGTGGGTTCGCTCAATAAAGCTGTGTCTGAGAAAAAGGATAATGAATTTATCAAAATTTCGGAAGCATTGCATGAAAAGAAGATAGCTAAAATTGCCGATAATATATTTAAACGTCGAAATGAGGCACGCCTGATTCTTGTATCAGGGCCTTCTTCTTCAGGGAAAACCACTTTTAGTATGCGATTATCGGTACAATTAAGGGTAATTGGATACAAAACAGTTCAAATCTCATTGGATAACTATTTTATAAACAGAGAATTTACTCCTAAAGATGAAAACGGAGATTATGATTTTGAATGTATCGAAGCGTTGGATATTGAGCATTTTAATTCAGATTTATTGGCTTTGATGGCTGGTGAGGAAGTAGAAATTCCTAAATATGATTTTATAACCGGTAAACGTTATTTTGACAAAACAATACTTAAATTATCTAAGAACAGTATTATTATAGTTGAAGGTATTCATGGGTTAAATCCTAAGCTCACCCATTTAATTGAGGAAAGGTTAAAGTATCGTATTTTTGTTTCTGCTTTAACTCAATTGGCTATTGATAAACAAAACCCTATTCCGACAACTGATAATAGATTGATAAGGCGAATAGTCCGCGATTATCGAACACGGGGATATAGTGCTCTGGATACTCTGAAACGCTGGGAAAGTGTTAGAAAGGGTGAAGAGCAGAATATTTTCCCATTTCAGGAAAATGCTGATATCATGTTTAATTCTGCGTTGCTTTATGAATTGGGTGTGCTTAAAACTTTTGCAGAACCCATTTTAAGAGCTGTACCTGAAAATGTAACCGAATATGCTGAAGCTGTTCGCTTGCTTAAATTTATTTCTTATTTCTTTCCCATTTCTGAACGGGAAATTCCTCCAACATCAATATTGAGGGAATTTTTGGGAGGAAGTAGTTTTATTTATTAGAAAGTTGAAAGTCAGTTGACCTAAGAAAAACAAACAAAAATGCAACCTAAGTAAATGAACTATATAATAACAACTTCGGACTTCCGTCTTTGGATTTCAATTTAATAACAAAAATAATTTATGATTTCAAAAATTCCATTTCAATTTATAAAAATCGAAGGCAAAGGCTACCATTTGCTTATCAATGTATTAATTAACGGAAAATCGGCAGACTTACTAATTGATACTGGTGCTTCAAAAACGGTTTTTGATTTATCCAGAATTGAATCGTATCTGGATAATTCAGATTTTACTGAAAATGAAATGCTTTCTGCCGGATTGGGAACTAATACACTTAGCAGTAAAACAAGCATTATTAATAGCTTTATGATTGGTGATTTCGAGATTCTAAATTATCCTTGCATCATAATTGATATGAATCATGTAAATGAAACGTATCAGAGTATTGGGTTAAAGCCTTTTGACGGTGTTTTGGGAAGCGATATCCTATACAGATTCAAAGCTAGCATTGATTTTAAAACAAAAATTTTAAAACTAAGAAAAAGAAAATAACAAGATGAATATTGATCCATTTTATTTAATTATTGCTCTTGCATTGGCTGTAGTTTTGTTTGCTCTTGCCCGTAAATTTGATTGGGAAAACAGAATAGCCTATCATTATGTTTTTGTAATTGTAGGTTTGATAGGGATTGGGTTTTTTACTTATTCAATAATATTACATTTTAATTATACTTATCTGATGATAAATATACTATTGCTTCTTGGTATTATCCAGAAAGTTTTTAAAATTATGCTTATTAAAAAAGGGAAAGATTAATAATAGACTCTGATAGATTCAGAATACTGAAATCTTATATCCGGTTTAGTATTTCTGCTGCTTTCATCATTGTTTCCTCTGTTTTGGCAAAGCAGAATCGCAGTGTCTTGTTATCAAAACCATTGTGATAGAATGGGGAAACCGGAATTGAAGCCAGCTTAAATTCTTTGGTCATACGGATGGCAAAATCAGTTTCCTTCTCATCAGTTATTTTGCTGTAATTCAACAATTGGAAATAAGTTCCATAGCATGGAATGATATTGAATCGTGATCCTTTGATTTGTTCCAGAAAGAAATCGCGTTTTTGTTGGTAAAATCCTGATAGGTAATTGTAGTTTTCTGCATCTTTTAAGTATTCAGCAATAGCATATTGTATAGGTGTGTTGCAGGTAAATACATTAAACTGATGCACTTTGCGGAATTCTTTCATCAGGTTTTCGGGAGCCAGCACATAACCCATTTTCCAACCGGTGGCATGCAATGTTTTCCCAAATGAATAGGTTATAAAGCTTCTTTCTGCAAGTTCCGGATACAAGCACACACTTTGGTGAAGAATACCATCAAATATCAAATGTTCGTATACTTCGTCGCTTAATATAACAATATCAGTCTTTTTCGTTAGCTTTATCAGCATTTTTATATCTTCCTCCTTCAAAACACTACCTGTTGGATTATGAGGAGAGTTGATGATAATCATTCGTGTATTCTTATTGATCATCTTTTTTACGATATCCCAATCGATGTGATAATCGGGGGTCTGTAGCTGAGCAAGTACAGGAATGCCACCATTTATCTTGATGGCAGGAATATAGCTGTCATAAGCAGGTTCGAAAATTATAACCTCATCTCCTTCGTGAATCATTGCCGAAATAATTGTATATATTGCCTGAGTAGCTCCTGCAGTAATATTTATTTCCTTGTTGGGGTGATAGCTGGCTGCATACATATTAAAAACCTTTTCGGAAATTACTTCTCGTAATGCCTGTACTCCTAACATTGGAGCGTATTGGTTCATTCCCTGACGCATGTATTTGTTTACAAGTTCTATCAGTTTCTCTGAAATGGGAAAATCAGGAAAACCCTGAGAAAGGTTAATGGCTCCCGTTTCGTTTGCCAATGCTGACATAATTGCAAAAATTGATGTTTCTGTTCCTGGTAATTTGGATGTAATGGTTCCGGAAAAATCCTGCATATTCTTTGTTTAATAATTAGATTGCAAAATTACAGTTTTTTTTAAGCCGGATAAGTTTTTTAACAAGTAAATATTGTATTTTAGATAAAATATCCGGAATACAACTCTGAATCGCATTCCGAATATTATTAAAATAAAAGGAATCCATTTCCATTATTCCTTCACAAATTTACTAATCATTGTTTCTTTTTCACTGTTTATTTTGATGATATAGATGCCTTTGGCAAATGTTGAAATATCAAGTTCGGTTTGTGGCTGCAATATGTTTTGTTGCAAAAGTATTTTGCCTTGTATATCGTAAATGCTTACTGTAGTGTTTTGCAGGTTTTTTAGTTCTGCGAGGATTAAGGTTAATGAGTTGGTGGCAGGGTTGGGAGAGAGAGTTATTTTTAAATTTTTGTTTTCGGAAATGCTATTATAGGTTGAAAAACTTAAAGATGGAATGCCTGCATTTGTGACATGGAAACTTACTGGATGAAAAATTTGTAAAGAATCTTGTGTTCCTTCAATTTTCATTAAATACTGCCTGTTAATTCCATCATACCATTCGTAAT
>CAIZXK010000606.1 GCA_903936865.1 uncultured Bacteroidales bacterium
ATGCAAGTTTTGAATACTTCTCTGTTCGATAAAACTCCATTAGTGCAATTGCTGAATGTTAATGAAAAGATTCAAATCGATAAAAATCAAGACGTCAAAGAACTTTTATTATTTTAGTTAAATTTGTTAACAATTTAGTGCATCAGTAGTAATGTCAAAACAAAAGTGAGGCAACGATTTTAATGATTCAGTGGATAAGTAGTTCTTTAAGGACTGAAATAAAAGAAATAATAAAGGTTGTTGATTTGTTTAAGAATCATATAATTGGAGTAATAAATGCAATGGCTAAAAGGTTAAACGAGAAAATTCAAGAGATAAAAATGTGTAAGAGAAGTTACAGAAAATTTGAAAATTTAAGAAATGCTATTCTCCTTTTTTATGTTGGCTTAAAATTATACCTTCGAAATTAACAGTAGAACCAACTTTTTAAATAATTTTAATCTCTTTTTAATTTAACTAAATGATTTTTATGCTTCTTTTGTTGAAATTTTAATTGAAAACAAATGGCAATATTAATGATTATTATTTTTGTTCTGGGTTATGTGGTAATAGCTCTTGAACATCCCCTAAAAATCAACAAATCAGCAACTGCTTTACTTTTGGGTGTTTTAATCTGGGTGATTTATATGTTTGGCGGGGAAAGTATATTAAGTTTTACTGATAATAAAGAAAATTTTTCTTTATTTCTAAATTCAAATCCAACTGCCCATTTCTATGATTTTATCTCTCATAATCAACTTCTGGAGCATTTAGGCGAAATTTCTGAAATCCTTTTTTTCCTGCTGGGGGCAATGACTATCGTCGAATTAGTTGATAAACATGAAGGTTTCAGAATAATAACCGATAAAATAACAACAACAAATAAAAGAAAGTTATTATGGATTATTGCGTTTATCACATTTTTCCTGTCAGCTGTTTTAGATAATCTTACAACATCAATCGTTATGATTGCTCTTTTAAGAAAGTTAATTGTTAATAAAGAGGACAGATGGTTTTTTGGAGGAATGGTAATTCTTGCAGCCAATTCAGGTGGTGCATGGTCACCTATCGGAGATATTACCACAATAATGTTGTGGATTGGTGGACAAATAACTTCCATTAATATTATTTTAAAGATTTTTATTCCAAGTTTGATTTCGATGATTGTTCCTCTGGCATTTATTTCATTGTCAATGAAAGGTGAAATTCCAAAAATTGAAAAGGAAATAAATAACGATAGGTTGGAAAAGAAATTGCAGACTCAACGAAATTTTATGTTTTTCATGGGAATAGGAGCTTTATTGTTTGTTTCGATTTTCAAAACATTAACTCATCTTCCTCCTTATTTGGGGATGTTGTTTGGATTAAGCATTTTATGGATAACCACAGAATTGTTACATAAAAACAAAAGTATTAAAAACAGGAATTTTTATAGTGTTTCCGGGGTTCTTCAAAAAATTGATACTCCAAGTATTCTTTTCTTTCTTGGAATTTTAATAGCTGTTGCCGGATTGCAATCTGCCGGTCATCTCAGAATGCTTTCGGTATATCTGGATCAAAACATTGGAAACTTTTATATTGTAAATCTTATAATTGGCACATTGTCTGCCATTGTTGACAATGTACCTTTGGTGGCTGGTGCTATGGGAATGTATGATTTAGCAATTTATCCCGTTGACCATGCATTTTGGGAATTTCTTGCTTATTGTGCCGGAACGGGTGGTAGTATGCTGATAATTGGCTCTGCTGCCGGAGTTGCCGTAATGGGAATGGAAAAAATAGATTTTATCTGGTATTTGAAAAAAATAAGCTTATGGGCTTTACTTGGTTATTTATCAGGAGCATTAGCTTTTTATTTGTTAAATGAATATCTTTATTGAAATAATTTTTTAATCTGATTTTAATTTCCAATTAATTTCCAGTTAATATGTTTTTATCATTTTTGCAACTATAAATACAAGTAATTTTTCATAAATACTTTTTAAACAATGATTCCTCTTATGGG
>CAIZXK010000607.1 GCA_903936865.1 uncultured Bacteroidales bacterium
AGTAACAAAATCTTCAAATATTGTAATTAATAAATGGACAGAATGGGGAAAAATAAGGGGTTTTCAATATGTTTATGATGATTTTATTGAAGAAGGAAATCTCGAGGTAATTTGGGGGTATGGATTAGAAAGTTATAAATATAATGGTAAGATGGGGTATATTGAAAGAAAAGACACACAATTAATGCAACTTAATAATGCAACAAGAAGTCGTTCTGGATTAATTACACATTTTGCACAGAGTGGTATATTAGGTTTTATATTACTTTTTTCTTCAATTATTTTATGGTACAAATATAATTTAAAAAACAATACAAGTACTGATGTTGCTTTAGTATTAAAAGTACTATTAAAGATTTTTTTGTTTTTTTCTTTTTTTGTTTCTTTTTTATATGCTTTAGATTTTAGTACTATGGTAATATTATGTTTCTTTGCAATTGTTGCAATTTTAAAAAATTATAGCAGATTAGTTGATTTTAAATAAAATTGAAAAAATAATAAAAATGTTTAAAAATAAGGTATTATTAATTACGGGTGGTACCGGTTCTTTTGGGAATGCGGTTCTAAATAGAT
Source organism: uncultured Bacteroidales bacterium (assembly GCA_903936865.1). GTDB lineage: Bacteria > Bacteroidota > Bacteroidia > Bacteroidales > JACABE01 > JACABE01. The sequence goes on from CAIZXK010000607.1 coordinate 574, forward strand.
TTATTAATTCAGATATAAATGAAATTCGGATTTTTAGTCGAGACGAAAAAAAGCAAGATGATATGCGTAAACTTTATCATAATGATAAAGTTAAATATTATATTGGAGATGTGAGAGATAAACGAAGTGTAGTTTCTTCTATGAAAGGTGTGGACTATATTTTTCATGCAGCAGCATTAAAACAAGTGCCATCATGTGAATTTTTCCCGATGGAAGCATTGAAAACGAATGTAATAGGAACTGAAAATGTAATTGATGCAGCTTTACAGGAAGGTGTTAGTAAACTAATATTACTTAGTACTGATAAAGCTGTTTATCCAATCAATTCAATGGGTATGTCAAAAGCTTTAGCAGAAAAAGTACTAATTGCTAAGAGTAGAAATCTTAATGGATCTGGTTTAACAATTTGTGCAACCCGTTATGGTAATGTAATGGCTTCAAGAGGTAGCGTTATCCCTTTATTTGTTGATCAAATAAAAGCTAATAAAACAATAACTGTTACTGATCCAAATATGACCCGTTTTATGATGACATTAAATGATGCAGTGGAATTGGTTCTTTATACCTTTAATAATGGAGAACAGGGTGATATTTTTGTTCAGAAAGCACCTGCTTCAACAATTTATGATTTAGCTTTGGTTCTAAAGAAAATTTTTAATAGTAAAAGCGAAATAAGGGTAATTGGGACAAGACATGGCGAAAAACTATATGAAACATTGGTAAATAGAGAGGAAATGGTAAAAGCAATAGACTTAGAAAATTATTATAAAATACCAGCAGATACTCGAGATTTGAATTATGATAAATACTTTTTAGAAGGTGCTGAAGATGTTTCTATGATTGAAGATTATCATTCACATAATACCAAAAGATTAAATGTTGAAGAATTAATGGAAATGTTATTGAATCTTGAATATATTAAAAACGAATTAAAATAATACAATATGAAAGTAATGACTATAGTAGGTACTAGACCTGAAATCATTAAACTTAGCAGAGTAATTTCTCAATTAGAAAAATATACAGAACATACATTGGTTCATACGGGTCAAAATTATGCTTATGAGTTAAATGAATTATTTTTCGAAGAGATGGAAATAAGAAAACCAGATATCTTTCTTGATGCTGTAGGAAAAACTACAGCAGAAACGATAGGTAATGTTATTGCTAGATCTGATGAGGTGATGGACAAAATCAAACCAGATGCAGTTTTATTGTATGGAGATACAAATAGTTGTTTAGCTGTTATTTCTGCTAAAAGAAAAAAAATTCCAATTTTCCATTTCGAAGCTGGTAATCGTTGTTTCGATCAAAGAGTACCAGAAGAAATTAACAGAAAAATTGTAGATCATTTAAGTGATATAAATATGCCTTTAACAGAACATGCAAGAAGATATTTATTAAATGAAGGACTTAAACCCGAAACCGTTATTAAAACTGGTTCTCCAATGATGGAAATTCTTACGTATAATATGCATAAAATTGAAAAATCGAACATTCTATCAAGGCTTGATTTAAAAGAAAAAGACTATTTTCTCTTAAGTACGCATAGAGAAGAAAATGTAGATTCCGAAGAAAATTTTTCAGATTTACTTAATTCACTAAATGAAATAGTAGCTAAATATAATAAGAGAATCATTGTTTCTACTCATCCTCGTACAATGAAGCGTTTAGAAGAACTGGTCGAAAAACATTTAGATAAAAGAATTGAATTTATGAAACCAATGGGATTTTTTGATTACAATAAATTACAGCTTAATGCCTATTGTGTTATTTCAGATAGTGGTACAATCTCAGAGGAATCTTCAATATTAAATTTCCCTGCAATTACTATCAGACAGGCACATGAACGTCCTGAAGGAATGGATGAAGGTACATTAATTATGACAGGATTAAAGAGTGATTTGATATTAAAAGCAATTGATGTTGTTACATCACAGCATGATTATGTAAACAGAAAATTTAAAATTGTCAACGACTATGACGTGGATAACTTCTCATTAAAAGTTATGAGAATAATTTTTAGTTATGTAGATTATATCAACAGAACTGTTTGGAATAAAATAAATTAACTTTAATATTGTAAAATAAAATTGTATAAAACCTTCATAAATATTACATTCGGCTAAAATTAATTTATATTTAAAAATGAAAAATTTAAAAGTAAAAATACTGATTTTAGATTCAACAGGTA
>CAIZXK010000608.1 GCA_903936865.1 uncultured Bacteroidales bacterium
AAACGGTATTGTAAATAGCTAATAATAAAACACTAATAAAAATCCTTACGGATTTTAGGTTTTACCTCCCAATATCCGCAGATAATATTCTATTAACCACGAATTGCACGAATTTTATAAAAAGATAAAATTCTGTAAAAAACCTGCAAACAACCAATAATAAAACACGGATAGAAATCCTTGCAGATTTTTAGATATAAATAGTTACAACCTTCCAATCTGCCCTCGGAGGTTTTTTATGCCTTATCTTTCGCTTCCCAAATTACGATATACCCCAAAAACGTCCCTAAACTTGCTTTGGCAGTTTTACCAACTTAAATTTGTGTCCTAATCCTTTCATAAATGCGAAAAGATGTGGCGTTCTTTTCTATGTATGGAAGGTGAAAGTCTAATACCCTTTTAAAATTGTTGCAAGACTGATGTTTTTGCAAAAGTCCTTTGCAGCAGTAGATAACAGGTAAAATATTTTTAATAAGGACTTGTCCGATGATGGAAATGCCTCGGGAATGTTTACCTGATGTATTACCGGCGGTGGAAATGCCTCAGATAAGTTTACCTGATGCACTTCTGCTGTTGGAAATGCCTCAGGAATGTTTACCTGATGCATTTCCGGTGGTGGATATGCCTCAGATAAGTTTACCTGATGCATTTCTGGTGGAGGAAATGCCTCAGTAAAGTTTACCTGATGCATTTCCGGTGGTGGATATGCCTCAGTAAAGTTTTTCGGGCATAGTTTCATATATAGAGTACTGTAAATGTGATTGTAAACAGATAACTACATTTTGCATACTAATCACAAATATTATAATTTATCACTATTTTAAAATTTAATATCAAAATAATGACTTTATAACAATTAGTAAAAAACTATTTTGAAAACATCAAGGTAAGTATTGCAAGAAAAAAAATGTTTGTTGCAATTAATTGCAGCCAATATGCCAAAGGCAATTATATCTGTACTCTTTTTAATAAAGGAAAAGCAATAAGTAGCGTAAAATTTATTAAAAAATAATTTTATTTATCAACAGAGCAAAGTTTTTATACCTTTGCTCTGTTTTATAAACAAAACAAAATGCGAAAATTAATAATCACATTATTGCTATTTATAAGTGTTTCTGCCTTTAGCCAGACTATCGAAATAAATAAAGCTATAGCACCCTATCTCAATAATCCACAAACTAATTGTTTTGCAGCATCAATCGCTGCTTTTGGGAATGATTATGTGGTAGGAACTGTAGGTTATGATACGCTGAATAACAATGATCAAAGTGTTGCTTTTTTTAAAATAGATACTTTTGGCAATGCCACAAAAAAATTAATTTTCAGCCGCAACGGATATTACCATTTTACACATTACAGCACTTATATATACTCAACTCAGGATGGTGGTTATTGTACTACCTTAGTAAGAGATACAAATTATAATAATAAAAGTATAATTGTAAGATTAAACAGCAATTTCGACACTTTATGGACTAAGGTATTGCCTCAGGAAACGCAGGAAGAGATATTGGTACAGGTAATTGAAGCCTCAGACAAAGGCTTGCTTTGCTTAGGTTATAAGGTTATGAGTACTACGGTAAGCGATATACTAATAATAAAAACCGACAGCACAGCCAATATTTTATGGAAAAAAACCATTACTTTGGGTAATTTTAGCAAAGGATTTCATATAGCAGAAACGCCAGATAAAGGGTTTTTTATTTCGGGGGGCAGAGGCTCAAATGCATTTTCCGATTCACGTCCATTTGTAATGAAATTGGATAGTGCCGGCAATATAAAATGGTATCGTATATTAGGGAACAATAATCTGTATCAGGGAGTATCATCAGCCATAACTTCGCAGGGCGATTATGTAGTTGCTTATGGTTATTCTACCTATACTTCACCCAATGAAGATTATACCTTAGGTCGGGTAAATGTAATAAAATATAATCCAGATGGAAATACCATCTGGGATAAAATGTATGATACCATAAAATATAATACTTCTGTAAGCAGTATCAGAATACTACCCAATAATAATATTGTTGTAATTGGTTTTCATACACTATCAAGTTATTTACTTACCCTTAACTCCAATGGAGATAGTCTATCCCATAAATATTTATATTATGGATTAAACGCTGGTGATCAATACTTTATTTATGATAATGTGTTAAATGCAGATGGCAGCATAACCGCTATAGGGAAAGCTCAATCCTTTAATCTGGTACCCGTTCAGCAGATTTGGCTGGTAAAAACGGGTAATTTGTTAACAACAGATGTAAGAGAGAATTATTACACTCAAAAAGGAGAAATCAACATCTTTCCCAACCCAGCCACTACCCAAGCAACCATAAGCTACCCAAGCACAGAAAAAGGTATAATGCTGCAAATCTACAATATGCTCGGGCAATTGATATATGAAGAAAAACTACCCAAAGGTAGTAACCAGACAACTATAAACACTAATGGTTATAAGTCAGGTTTGTATAAAGTGGTGGTGGGTGAGAGTAGTGGAAGCTTACTGCTAAATGGAGAATAACTGAATTGCAAATGAAGATTAATGAGTA
>CAIZXK010000609.1 GCA_903936865.1 uncultured Bacteroidales bacterium
ATTTATTTAATAAATTCACAAGCATTCTATGATAATGGATGTGTTATTTTAAAAGAGGAAAACCTTATATCTTCTCCAATATCAGTTATTTATTATGAATTTTATAATGATCTTAATTTAATTAATAATTTTATTCTTGATAATCAGGACAAAATACAATGTGTAGTTTCTTCTATTGCTAGCATTAATAATGCAATACCATTTGGGAAAGCGCAGTCTCCCGATTTGTCTGATTATGCTGATGGTATTGATGTTATGGCGTTTTTAATCAATAGTTGATTTTATTGTTCAATTTTAAAATAAAGATTTTACAAACTGAAATGATCTTTATCAAATCAAAAATAATCTGCTTTTTTGTTAATTGAAAATATAGCTTTAAAAATTAACAATGTAAAATCAACTAGCGTTTAAAATAAATAAATCCCACCTAATGAGAAAATTATAAGTAATAATGATATGGAATAATAAATAATAATATTCCAATGTTTTCGTTTATCAGAAAGCGTATTTATCGAAATAATTAATCCAAGATTAGCAATAAGAAGTGCAAACAACATTAAAACAATATGTTCAATTGGCCACAATCGTTTAGAAACAATTTTTACGGTATTATCAATACTCAAATAATTATAACCGGTATTTGAACCAAGATTTGAGAAAAGAATGATTCCAAAAATTAATTGTAAATAGAGTGTTATTATAAAACCAAAAGATAATAACTTATCAATACGATAATATGGTTTTTCCTTAAAAACTCCTCTAAATGAGCGTATAAACAACCAAATTGCACATATTAGAAATGTTATGCTTATTAAGATATGTGCTATTTTAAAAATAGAAAATCCTCCATCGAGATAGACATTAAGGCTCATATTGTTGTTTGCTCTTACTTTTAATTTTTATAGATAACTGTTTCAGATAACATTTTAGCTTGCAGAATTCTATCTGCCATGCCAATTCCATTTCTGAGGTTTCCGCCAATAATAAAGCCCGGATATTGTTTTTCAACTTCTTCAATTGCTCTAAAACGTTCACCACTATCAGCTTCATATTGTGGAATTGCCCATTCATGACGGATTATCTTCAGTAAATCAGGTTTATATTCTTTCAAATGAAACAATTCACATACTTCTCTTTTTAAAATAGATTCAATTTCATTATCAGGTAGTTGGTAAATTTCAGGACGACGAACTCCACCCATAAAAATAGAAAATAATACACCGTTTTTAGGTGCTCTATCCGTAAATAGAGACGACATAAACAATGCTCCAAGAATATCCCTGTTTTCTTTAAATGGAATTAATCCTCCAAAAGCTTTCAATTCTATTCCTTCCCATTTATTAAAACCCAAAACTACTTCAATTACTTTGGTATAATGTAAAGAATTGATTTTTTTGACTGTATTTTGATTAATAAAAGGTGCAATTTTATCAATATGATAAGCACCTATTGTAGAAATAACTTTTTTTGTTTGTAATTCTACAGTATTTCCATCAGTGTTAAAATAAGTAATAACAAAATGATTTTCAACAGGCTTAATCTGAATCTGATTGCAATTTAATTGTACTGCATCTATTCCAATTCTTTTATAAATTGCATTTACAATAGAAATCAAACCACCTTTTGCTGAAAAAACACTTCTGGTAACTTTTTTCTCATCTTCAGTTTTTTTAATAAAACTTTTTCTGATTGTACCTCCAATAAAACTACCATAATCCTGTTCTAAATTATACAATTTTGGCAAAGCATATTTAGGAACCAAACGGTTTGGGTCGCCAGCATAAACACCTAATATAAAGGGATCAATAGCATAATCCAAAAAACTTTGTCCCATCCTTCGTTTAACTAATTCAGCTAAAGTTTCGTGTGGATTTTTACCTGCTGAACGAAAAGGTTCAGCCAATATTCTGAATTTATCCTTTAATGTAAATAAAGGAGTTTTTACAGCATCAATTAATCCACCAGGAAGAGCTTCCCATTTAACAGACTTTAAAATCCAACGTTTTTTTACATTTTCATTAGCTTCTTCAAGTTCACAATCACCTTTCAGGTCTTCAAAAAGCTTTATAACTTCTACATTTCCAATAACTCCTGAATTAGGTCCTAATTCGTAAATATAACCATTATCATTAATTGTGTTTATTACTCCACCTATTTTATCTGATTGTTCTAAAATTGAAAAATCAATTCCTGCTTTTTTAAGATGATGAGCCGTAGCTAGCCCGGTTATTCCGGCACCTATAATAATTACATCTTTCATTTTGAAGTGTTTAATTTAACTATTTCAGTTAAAAGGTTAATAAAATCATTATTTGCAACTGGAATTAATATTCTGGAGATATTTTTAATCCCCAGTTTATTTTTTCCATAAGGAATAATATCATGGTCGATATCATATAAAGTTTCTAGATTTTCATTCACAAAACTAATTGGAATTATTATAATATTATCTATTTTACTATCCGATAATATTTTTAATCGATCTTTTGTATCGGGTCCAATCCATTTACCACTCATACCTGATTGATAAGCTACTTCATAATTGAATCCAGTTTTCTCAGCAATTAATCTTGCACTGGATTCAATGGCTTCAGGATAAGTATCGCCCTTTTTCACTAAAAACATTGGTATCGAATGGGCACTAAATAAAAGCAAAGGATTTGAATAGTTATTCTTTTCTATATGATCCAGAATCAAATTAGCCCAGAAACTCAGATACAATTCATAATTATAAAATTCTTTTACAAATTTGAATTTAACATCCTTTTTACCTGCAAATGCATTTTTCACATCTTCTGCAACACTATTTGTTGTGGAAATACTTGCCTGAGGATATAATGGAATAATAATAATATCATCAACTCCATGATTTTTTAAATCAGTTATACTTTCACTTATAAATGGTTCAGAATAGGAAAAGGCTATTTTTACTGCAAAGTTATCTCCCAACGTTTTTTGAAGTTTCATTGCTGTTTTTTCCGTTGCTTCTATTATAGGGGAACCTCCAATCAATTCGTATTTTTTCCATGATTTTTTATAGCGGGTATTACTTATAATAAATGAAAGCAGATTACGTCCCAATGAACTAAAAGGTAATATGAAAGGATCTTTAAACATTCTGGATAAGAATGTTTTAAGTTCATTTGGGGAGTTAGCTCCACCCATATTTACAAGTAAAATGCCTATCATATTGTTTTTGAATAAATAGATTCACCTTGTTTTAAATCAGGATCAAAAACCATCGCAATATTACGTGCAATTTTATGACCTAGTTCACTAATTAATATACCATTTTCATTAATGCTTATTATTGCATCTTTTTCAAAATCAATTAGTTTCTCTGAATCATAGTTTACAATATCTTTAATTTCGTTAGTTGTTAGCTGAAATTGAGCAGCAATTTCATTGAAATACAAAACCCCATTACACATAATGCTGTTAATTACCGATCTAACAATCTGTTGTTTAATATTCAGCTCAAATCCTCTTTCTATTGCGAAACCAGTATTTTCAATTGCTTCCATATATTTTAAGCTGCTTTTATGGTTTTGAGCATACGCTCCCCATAATTGACTGATGGATGAAGCTCCGAAGCCATATACCTGGCCAGTGGTTTCTAATGTGCAATAACCTTGAAAGTTACGATGTAATTTTTTGTTTTTATATGCAATAGCTAATTGATCGTCAGGATGAGCAAAGTGATCAATTCCTATCGATGTATAACCAGCTTCCTGAAGTTGCTCAATATTATTGATTAACATATCCATTTTTTCTTTTGGTGTAGGTAATCCGATTTTCTCGAGTTTCAACTGTTCTTCTTTAACCCATGGAACATGTGCATAAGAAAAAGTCACAATTCTATCAGGTTTGATTTCTATTGCTTTAGCTATGGTTTCTTTCAGACTATCAACTGTTTGCAATGGTAAACCATAAATAAAGTCTAGATTAATACCTGAAAATCCTTTAGTTCTGAGATAATCTACTACCTCTTTTACTGGATGTTTAGGTGCTTGACGATTAACAACTGCTAAGACATCAGATCTGAAATCCTGAATTCCAAGACTCATGCGATTAAAACCCATTTCTGCAAGCTGGTCAATATGAGTAAATTCCAAATAAGCAGGACTGCATTCAATGGCTACTTCAGCATTTTTATCAATAATAAATTTTTCTTTAATAAGATTCATAATATCAGCTATGTATTTCATAGCTATAGCATTTGGTGTGCCTCCACCCCAATGAATCTGTGTCACTTTTCTATTTTCAACATCCAGAAAAGCTGATACGTTTATGATTTCCTGTTTGATAGCATCTATATATCTTTCAATAAACGATTTTTTCTGTCCGATTTCTGTATTGCAACCACAAAAATGACAACGTTGAGGACAAAACGGAATATGAATATATAGAGAAATACTTTGAGGCAATTGATTATTAGAGGTTTTTAGTTGTTCTATATAATTGCTTGTTGTAAAATTTGTATGAAAAAAGTTTGCAGGCGGATAGCTGGTGTATCTCGGTCCCGAAACATTGTGTTTATCAAGAAATTCGCTTGTTATTTTCATGTTTTATGTAAAAATTATGATGGAAAATATTAAATGTAAAAATTATGATGGGAAATATTAAATGTAAAATGTAAAAAGAGCTCATTACTCATTGTTTTTACATTATACATTTGCACTCATCAATTTTACATTTTCTATATTTGCTAACAAAAGTATAGAGATATTATGAAGATATTCTGAAGTTTTTCTCAGAATTCACTATTAAAATAGAAACATAAAGAAATTCAGTTTGTTTTTAAATTTTTATCATTTAAATCAAATAAGAATAATACTATAAACTATTGAAAAGCATTGCAATACATCTTTCCTGATTTATCAAATCAAAAAACAGCTATTAAATGGGCATTGAGAAGTGTTGCTAATATATTGATAAATGTCAAGAGTGATAATTTTACAGGGTTTTGTTGTTACTGAGTTTTAGAGAATCAAATATATTTTACTTGTGCTATAAAATAAAATTCATATTGCACTGCACAGGTTTTTGGTCATAATGCATCAGTTTCCGGTCACCCTGCACAGGTTTCCGGTCATCATACACAGGCTTTTGGTAATCGTTCACAGGTTTCCTGTTATTATGCACAGGCTTTTGCAAAACGTTCATAAGTTTCTGATTATCGCACACATGTTTTTGGTAATCGTGTACAGGCTTTTAGTTATTATGCATAGGTTACTGGTAAACGTGCATGTAATTCATGTTAAAATGAATTTGGAACATTTGTCACTTTAGTAACTTTGAGAAAAATAGTTTAATTTTCTTACTAAAATAATCATTTAGTGACCTGCCTACCAGCCAATATCATTAAGTTAATGTTTGGAAAGTAAATATAATTTGCCCGTTAGGGCATTCATATCAATAGAAAAAAATAAATTCAATTTTAAATTGTCCGTAGGACATAAACATTTAAAATAAAGAATAAGAAGTTAATTCCCTACGGGAAATATATTTAAATATAACCCAATATTTCTATGGATATTGATCTCCTACGGAGAATATTCCTTAACTGAATGACATTGGCCTACCGACAGTAAAATTTGATAAATTAAAATTATTATTAATTTTGTTTGGATTTGAAAAAAAATTTATTGTAACTTTGAAACAATTTTTAATTTTTTATAAACTTATCAATTGCATAAAAACAATTTATTTACTAATAAGACAGGAGAAACAAAATGGACAAACCACATTTAAGAAAATTACAGATGTATGAAGCTGTTCTTTTATATCTGCAAATAAAAAATGTAATCTGGTCAGCATCAACAACTTTTAATACCGAAGTTGACGCTTTAAACGCAGGTATCATTGATATTAAAGAAAAAGACAGAATAAACAAAAAATCTAATGATGCAACTAAAGGCAAAGAACAGAAGCGAGATGCAATGATTAAAGCTACCTCAAAAATTTGCAATGCCGGTGTGGCATATGCCGATAGTATTGATGATGCCGAATTGAGAGGCAAATTTGATTTTTCGCCCAAAGATTTGGAAGAAGGTAATGTAGAAATAGTAATTGCCAGATGCCGACAAATTGGTATTGATGCAATTGCTATTGTTTCAGGTTTAACAGATTGGGGAATGCCTACAGATTATCTTGCCGTACAATCGGGAACTGTTGAAGCTTTTGAGTTGGCTTCTCCAAAAGCAAAAGATATAGTAACTACAGGAAAGAGTACTAATAAAGAAATGAATTCGGAATTTAAAGTTATAGATACTCATTTAAAAAGACGGCTTGATAAACTGGTGAATAGCTACGAAGATATAGCACCCGATTTTGTTACCGAATACTATGATAAACGTTATATTGGAGGAAGAAAAAAGAAAGTTGTGCCTACTGTTCCTCCAACACCACTGATTGTTTAAAACAATTACGAATTACGAAAAAGACAGCCTCATCGATTTTGTGGGGCTGTTTGTTTTAGAGATATGAGTTATATGATGAAAGGATAAACGAGGCGGGATGCCTTGTTAAAGCAAGTGTAGCGTGAACGCTTTGATTAACGGGGTATCTAATAATTTTTTATTAATTTCAAATATTATGATAAGAAAAGACGGAATATATTACAATCAATATAAAGGTAAAAACCAATATAATGAATACATTGAAATTATAAGTATATTGTATTTCACAAAAAATAATTCAGTATTATTTATCAGTGATGATGAAGGTGCTATTAATCCAGAACAAATCCCAAGTGAATTTTTTGATTTAGATTACGGAGTTGAATTAACACATGAATTAGGAAAATACAATTTATTTGGGAATAAGATTAATATTACTTATCCTTTATTTGATATATCAAGAATAGACAATGAATATCAAGAGTTTGAAGGGGAAGTTAACGGGAATAACCTTGTTTTAAACCATATTATTTGTAATTGGAATGAAACTTATGAAACTTATAAAAGGAATACAATAAATACTAATCAAAAGTTTACATTTTATTTATTTTCAGATAAAAAAATAGATATTAGAATCCCAGAAATTAAATCATCTTCATTTGAAAAATTTGATTCTACCATTTCCAATATACCAGAATCTAAGATTAACGAAATAAAAGCATTTAATAAAAATAGAAATGGTGCAATAGCTTTCTTTTTTGGATTTGTTGGTTCTTTAATTGGTGCAGTTTCTGGTGGCTTCTTAGGTTTTTTTATAGGTGCAATTATTGGTATAATTACAGGTTTTATTTTAAAGTCAATTATAGATTAAAATAATAAATATCATGGGGTTTTTTAGTAATTTAAAAAGTGATTTATCGGAATTAGGTAGTAACAAAAAACGGTTTAAAGAAAAGTTAACTGTTTTATCTAAATTACTTTCTGATTATTCATACGGAGATTTACCTTGTTCTAAAGAATTAGGGAGACAAAAGATAATTGTTGCTTATAATGAATTAATTGAATTTAGTCAATTAACTAATAAAGATGAAATAATTAAAATATATTTCATTGATAGAGATATTGATTTATCAATAAAAGTTGCTATAAAAGTAGCTGAATATTGGACTAATGCAGTAATAGAAGATGACATTCTATTTACAAATACATTTGCAGTTAATGTAGTACAAAGATTAAAATATGAAAATTAAATGTATTTAAATTAAATAACTTGAAAAATTATTATCAGACTTTATCAATTGGAAATAATGCA
>CAIZXK010000610.1 GCA_903936865.1 uncultured Bacteroidales bacterium
GCGAATGTACAAAATAATATTATCCGTTTGGGTTATGATGCGGATGGAAATGCTCTTACAACTGGAATTCAAATTACAGGCTTGTATGATGTAACCAGCACCTCCACTACCGGAATGTACTTTAACAGTATTTATATTGGAGGAACAGGAGTTAGTACAAGTACTGCAAAAACCTATGCATTCCGTAGCGACCAAACTTCTAACGCAAGAACCTATCAGAATAATATTTTCTATAACGGACGTTCTAATACTACTTCAGCTTCAAATCATTATGCTGTAAGAGTTTCAGGTACTGGTACAAATCCAACTGGTTTAGCTTTAAATTATAATGATTATTTAGCAAATGGAACTGGTGCAGTGTTTGGATATTACAATGCTGATAGAAATGATTTTACTACATGGAAATCATTCGTTGGCTCTAATAATGATGTAAATTCAATTAATAACGATCCATTGTTTGCAGCACCAACAGTTGCAATACCCAATTTAAAATTAACTACCGGAACACCATGCGAAGGCATTGGTCTAACTATTGCAGGTATTACTGATGACTTTGAAGGCGATGTGCGTGCTGATCTTTCACCAACCGATCTTGGTGCTGATGCTGGCGACTATGCAGCCGCAGGTATTGATATGGCACCTACCGCTTTGGTTTCTCCGGCAGCAAATGGATGCTACACTTCTTCAGAAAATATAACCGTAACCATTAAAAACTTTTCGGCAACAACCATAGATTTTTCAGTTAATCCGGTAACAGTTACTATTACTGAAACAACAGGTGGAAGCAGCTATAACAGTTCTAAAGTTGTAAATACAGGAACTTTGGCTTCAAATGCTACACAAAACGTAACTTTAGATGCTACAATTAATATGTCAACAGGTGGAACATATACTTTCAATGCTTCAACTTCGGTTACTGGGGATATTAATACAGGCAACGATAATCTGACACCAGTTACACGCACAGTTGTTGCTTCACAAGTTTTACCTCAAACCGCTGATTTTACTGGATTCACAGGAGCTAATTTAACCACAGTATTCCCGAATTGGTATGAAGCCACAGGTGCTTCGTTGCCAATGGGTACAACAAGTAATTGGGTTAACGGAACATTAGGAGTTACAAGTGCAAAAATTAATCTATATACCAATACTCGTGTTGAATGGATTGTAGGCCCTAAAGTTGTACCTACAGCCACTTCAGTATTAAACTTTCAGGTTGCAATAACTGATTTTGGAAATACCAATGCTGATCCAAGCGGTATGCAAGGTACGGATGATAAGGTAATTGTAAAAATTTCTACAAATTGTGGTCAGTCATTTTCTGATTTATACACATTCAATGCATCAAATACTGTATCTATCACCAATACACTTGTTGATCAAAGTATTGATTTAAGTGCCTATGCTGGGCAACAAGTAATCCTAGCATTCTTCGCCAGTGATGGGCCTGTTGATGATGCACCCGACTACGACTTCCATATTGACAATGTTAGGATTTACACGCCAACTAATATGGTATATTCTTCCAGTATATCAACACAGGCTGTAACATCAAGTATAAATGCAGGTATAACCAGCCAACAGGTACTAGGTGTGCAGGTAGTAACCACAGGCAATTTAAATCCTGTTGATTTAACAAAACTTACTATTAATGCCAATGGTACAACTTCAGTTTTAGACATCAGCAATGCTAAAGTTTGGTACACAGGAACCAGTTCAACTTTTGCTACCACTGCCCAGTTTGGTTCAACAGTGATATCACCAACTATTGCTAATTTCGATGTTACCGGAACACAGGCATTAGCTGAGGGAACTAATTATTTTTGGATAACTTACGATGTAAATTCTAACGCAGTAAATAATAATGTTATTGATGCCGAGTGTGCAAGCATAACCATAGGTGGAAGTGATTATGTTCCAACTATTATGGCTCCAGCTGGATCAAGAACAATTGTAAATAAAACATTTACTTCTGTTACTGGTGTGCAGGCTTCAACTGCTGTGGTGCTACAAGGAGCAGCAAACCAAGCAGTTTTGCGTCTTGATTTTATCGCTGCTGGTCCTGCAACAGGCTCATTACTTCTAAATTCAATTGCTGCTACATATTCCGGTTCAAACGCAACTGATATTCCAGCAAGTGGTGTAAAACTTTATTGGACAACTACTACTACTTTTGCAACTACCAATCTTATGGGAACTGTTAGTTTATCAGGTGGAGTAGCTTCATTTACAGGGTTAAATTACAATCTACCAATAGGGACTACTTATATTTGGGTAGCCTTTGATATTGATGCTGTTGCAACACTTAATAATACTGTTGATTCAAAAATTGCAACAAATGGAATTAATGTTGGTGGAACAACCTATAACGGCACTGATATTGACCCTGCTGGTTCACGCACAATCAGAGGGGCATTAAGTGGCGACTATCTGGTTGGTTCGGCACAAACTTCACCCAATTACACTACGCTTACACAGGCTGTTTCAGATTTAAATAGTTTAGGGATAAGCAGTTCTGTTCGTTTTTTACTTACAGATGCAACATATTCTATTTCAGAAACATTCCCGCTTATAATTAATTCAATAGCTGGTGCAACAGCAAGTAATACGCTGACAATTAAACCAAATACAGGAGTTACTGCTGCCATTTCTGGTTCAGCTTCAAATGCAGCACTCGTAAAAATTCTAAGCAGTTATGTAACGATTGATGGTTCAAATACTTCCGGAGGGAATACACGTGATTTGACAATAACCAACACAAGCATTACCTCACCACGAGTTATTTTATTGGGATCTACCGGCACTACACCAATTACGAATACTGCTGTTAAAAACTGTGTTTTGATAAATGGAATTACAAACAGCAATGCTGTTGTTGTTTCAGATGGTTCAAGTATTGGAACAGCAGGATATTTCAGCAACATCATTATTCAAAATAACAGTATTCAAAAGGCTTTAACTGGTATTTATTGTATTGCAAGCGTGGCTTCAGGCAATGGAAGTGGATTAAATATCAGCAATAACAACCTTAATACATCTGGTGCAAATGCAATCAGAAATATAGGTATTTATCTACAAGGTATTGATGGTGCAACTATTTCTAGTAATACCCTTGGCAATTTTGAAACAGCATCTGCAGAAAATGATTTGGGTATATCATTAGCAATAGGTACAGTAAATACTACTGTTTCGAATAATACAATTTCAACTTTAGGAATGTCTGCTACATCAGCTTATGCACCTATTGGTATTTCTGTTGCAAGCGGAACCACCGGATCAACAATAAGCATTTCTGGCAATACCTTTTCAGGAATTACGACTTCAGGTACAGGGACAACTTCAGGAATTTATCTAAGTGGTGCAACTTCAGGTGTAACAATAACAGGTAACAAAATCAGTAATATTAAAAACACAAATACAGGTGGATATGGTGCCAACGGAATTTGGCTGGGATCAACTTCTACATCGGCTGCTGCAACTGTCTCAAATAATGTGATTTATGATATTGCTGGTTATGGATGGGCTAGTGATGGAGTAGCAGATAATGGTTATGGAATAGTAGTTACAGCTGGTGCTGGATATGGCATTTACTATAACTCGGTAAATATGAATACCAACCAAACTCCTCTGGATGGTCTTCCGGCTGCTATTAATGTAACATCAGGTGTAAGTACCGCTGGGGCAATCAATCTGAGAAACAATATATTTGTAAACAGTCAGTCTACTGGTACGCAGCGTTATGCTATTTACTCAGGTGCAGGAGCAACTGTATTTACTGATATTGATTACAATGATTATTATACATCAGGAACAAATATAGGATATCTTAGTTCAGCACGTACTAATATTGCTGCATGGCGCACTGCAACAGGGAAAGATGCTAATTCTGTTTCTGCAAATCCAACATTTGCTTCTGCAACTGATTTACGTGCTTCTGCTATTGCTGTTAATAATAAAGGTGTAGATATCTCAGGTATAACCACAGATTATACAGGAACAGTAACCCGTACCAGCCCACCTGATATGGGTGCTTATGAGTTTTCATTGTTAGCATCAGTTGTTACCGGAACACCAGCTACATCTATCACTTCAACAGGAGCAACCTTGCCAGGTACAGTTAATGCTAATAATGAATCGGCTACCGGTACATTTGAGTATGGCCTAACAAATGCTTATGGTTCAACTGCTGCATGGACACCAAGTCCAGTAACAGGAATAATCACGACTCCTGTATCCGCTGATATTACAGGTTTGCTGCCAAATACACTTTACTATTATCGTATTAATGCAACTACTCCCAAAGGAACGGCAAATGGAACAGTTCAAACATTTACTACATCTGCTGCTGCAAACTGTACGTTTACAGGTACAACTTCTTCAGCTTGGGAAGATGCAACCAACTGGGATAATGGCATTCCTGGAGCAATTACCAATGTAACTATACCTACTGGTTTAACAAACTATCCTACTTTGGCTAATCCAACTACAATAAATAACTTAACAATTAATTCTGATATAAGTGGAACAGCTTCTTTAATTACCAATGCTGCTTTAACTGTAAGTGGAACAACAACAGCTCAGCGCTATATTGCCAAAGATAACAAATGGCATTTCCTATCGTCTCCGGTTGCTGCTCAGGCTATAATACCAAACTTTGCTCCTACCACTTGTGATGCTACTTTCGATTTCTATAAATGGGATGCATCTGCAGATCTAACAGCACCAACAAGTACTCCTTGGGTTAATTTAAGAGCAACTACAACTACCTACGAACCAACATTTGAAACAGAATTTGCTGTTGGCAGAGGTTATTTGGTTGCTTATAGTGGCGGTGTCAATGGTTATGGAGGAAGTGAAACTCATCTGTTTACAGGCAATTTGAATTCAGGTGATAAGAGCATTGATGTAGTTTATGCTGCAACTAATAAATTTAATCTGATAGGCAATCCTTATCCATCAGCTATTAATTGGAATGCAAGCGGATATACCAATCGCGATACATATTTGAAAGATGCCGCTCCATCAATCTGGGTATGGAATGGAACAGCCGGACAATATGGTGCTTATATCAAAGATGATGCTATGGGAACCAATGATGTAACCAATGTTATAGCTCCAAATCAGGGTTTCTTTGTTGAAGCAATTTCTACAGGTAATTTCACTATTCCAAATGCTGCACGTGTACATCCGGGAGCTCAGAATTTCCTGAAATCGACTCCTGTTGATTTGTTGAAATTAAAAGTTTCTTCAACTGCTAATACTTACAGCGATGAAATTATTGTAAACTTCAACAGCAATGCTACAGCAAATCAGGGAGCAGCCAAATGGTTCTCAATGATTACAGCAGCTCCTTCTTTGTATTCGGTTAAAAACAACAAAAACTTTAGTATTAATACCTTAGCTGTATTGAATGCTGATTTGGTTGTTCCTGTAAGTTTTAAAGCTGGTGTTAACGGAAATTACAGCATCAAGGCAAGTGAGTTGGCAAGCTTTACAAATCTTTCTAATTTGATTTTAAAAGATTTACAGACTGGCAGTATGCAAAATCTGCTTCAGAATCAGGTTTATAATTTTGCAGCCAATACCAACGATAATGCAAATCGTTTCCAATTGATATTTAATTCAACTTCAGGTATTAATAATCCAACAAATAACCAATCTGTAATTTATCTAACTGAGAATAATATTCAGATTCAGAGCGAAAATCAGATAGACAGAGTTGAAGTTTATAATGCAATCGGACAATTGATATATCAATCAAATGAAAAATCAAATCAGTTAAGTGTTAATGTTTCAGGATTTACAAGAGGAACTTATATTGTAAGACTAATTACAAATCAGAAAATTCATACACAAAAACTTGTAATCAATAATTAATTAAACGAAAAGTATTAAAATGAAAAAAATAATAGTAATCATCGTATTAGCTTTAGCACCGGTACTTATTTATGCACAGCCAGTTCCGCCTCCAAGTCAAAATGGTCAAAATGGTAATCAGCCGGGTGGTGGAGCACCTTTAGATGGTGGATTGAGCATATTGCTGCTTATGGGTGCTGCTTATGGTACAAAAAAAGTGTATAACTTTAAAAGAAAATCCAAAACTATTTAAAATATAGAAAAGTTAGTATTAATTAAGTTTGTTGCTTTATAAAAGTTGTCTGAAGTATTTATAATATCTGTTAAACCCATTAATCATATTATATTTATTTCAGATGACTTTATAAGGTAATTTTTATTTAACATTATAGAAAACCTGAAATGAAGGTGTTAAAAGGAAACCATTATAGCAAAGATGAATTGGCAGTTACAGGATTTAAATATTTAAAAGAAACCACAATTACCATGTATTACCGAAAAGAAAATGTATTATATATTTTCGAAGCAAAACCCAATAAACAAAACCAACATAAGTTTCTTACATCTATTGAAGATTAAGAAGGATTCTTAAATTGAATTCTACAGGACTTTTAAAATTGCTTTCC
>CAIZXK010000611.1 GCA_903936865.1 uncultured Bacteroidales bacterium
CCCGACAAAAAGTGCAACTTTTTTAATCAGGTATGGCTCGATTTTACGGGTCGTACATTAAAGCAGGAACTAGGCGACGGCTGGGCTGAAGGGGTACATCCTGATGACCTCGACCGTTGTTTCAGTATTTATTCCAGTTCGTTTGATGCACGCATATCTTTTAGCATGGATTACAGGCTACGATATCACGATGGCACTTACCATTGGTTGCAGGATAATGGCAAACCACGTTACAATAGCCAGGGTGATTTTATCGGATATATTGGACATTGTCTCGATATATCTGACCGAATATATGCAGAAAATGATATAAAGAATAAGTCAGCTGTGCTTTCAAATTTGATTATCAATATGCATGAAGGCATTTTGCTTGAAGATATAAATCGTAAAATTTTATTATGTAATGAATTATTTTGCAAAATGTTTGGTATTGGAGCACCACCTGAAGCGCTGCTTGGTGCTGATTGCTCCGATTCTGCTGAGCAAAATAAGATTTATTTTAAAAATCCAGAAAAGTTTGTTACTGATATTAAATTAACGCTCGAAAATAGAAATGCTGTTTTTAATAAAGAATTAGAATTGAAAGATGGTCGTTTTTTTGAAAGGGATTATATACCAACTTATATTAATAATGAATACATTGGTCATTTATGGAAATACAGGGATATTACCGAAAGAAAACAAAATCAGTTAAAGATAGAACAAAGTGAAGAACGATTCCGTCAGGTTGTAACACAAAGCGAAGAAGTGGTTTGGGAAGTTGATGCCGAAGGATTATACACCTATGTAAGTCCGCTTGCTTTACAAATTAATGGATACACTCCGGAAGAAATGGTAGGCAAAATGCATTTTTATGATATGCACCCTGAAGAAAATCGTGAACAATTGAAAAAAGCTGCTTTTGAAATATTTCAAAAAAACGAAAGCTTTCATGATTTTGTAAATTCAACAATGAGACCTGATGGAATTGAAATTACAGTATCAACAAATGGACAACCTATGCTTGATGAAAAAGGTAAGTTGATTGGATACAGAGGGCTTGATGCTGATATTACCGAACGATTAAAAGCTGAAATACAGCTAAAAGAAAGTGAAGAAAAGTTCCGGTTAATAACCGAACAGACCAATGACTTCATTGCAATAGCAGATGAAAATGGTGTTATTACCTATGCTTCCTCATCTTCTATGTCTATTTTCCTGCTCTCACCTGAAGAAATGCACGGTCGGAATTTTATGGAATTTGTTGATGAAAACGAAATCACTAAGGCTATATCAGTATTTAATGATTTATTAAACAATAAAGAGATTGTTGAAAATACTGAATTTAAATTGAAGCGTGCAGATGGTTCATTGTTTTTTGGGGAAATAAATGGCTCCAAATTTCAAAGCGATTCGCAAAAAGGGATTTTAGTTGCAATACGGGATATTAGCGATAGAAAAAATTCAGAAATAGCAGTAAGCAAAAGCGAAGAGCGTTATCGTTTTATTACTGAACGTTCCACTGATTTGATTTTTGTATTCAGATTAAAACCCGAAATGGGATTCGAATATGTAAGTCCCTCCTCCGAAAGAATTACAGGATATACACCTGAGGATCATTATAATGATCCCATGCTGGGAATGAAATTAGTACATCCGGACGATGTACATCTGTTGAAATCATTGCAAAATGGAATTGTAAATGAAGAAGTTAATACGTTACGCTGGATAAAAAAGGACGGTAGTATTATCTGGACTGAATCGAAGAATATTCCTATTTATGATGTAAATGGAGAACTGGTAGCAATACAGGGTAAAGCTATTGATGTAACCGAACGCAAACAATCAGAGCAAATTATTCAGACACGACTTCGATTAAATGAATATGCTCAGGCTCACTCAAAAAATGAAATACAGCAAAAATTACTCGACGAACTTGAATTATTAACAACCAGTTCAATTGGATTCTTTCATTCGGTAAATGATGATCAGAAGTCACTTACGTTGCAATGCTGGTCGACAAATACATTGGAAAATATGTGCAAGGCCGAAGGCCAGGGGCAACATTATGGATTAGACAAAGCCGGGGTTTGGACAGATTGTATTCAACAGCGTAAAGCAGTAATTCATAACGATTACAAGAGTCTTATTCATAAAAAAGGATTACCGCAAGGGCATGCAGAAGTTATTCGCGAACTTGTTGTTCCTGTATTTAGATACGAAAAAATAGTTGCAATTGTAGGGATAGGCAATAAACCAACAAATTATAATGAAAATGAAATTGAAATGGTTTCCTTACTTGCCGATTTAGCCTGGGATATTACAGAACGCAAAGGAAATGAAGAAAGTCTGCAAAAACTATCACTTGCTGTTGAGCAAAGTCCCGCTATCATTTACATAACTAACCTGGATGGAACTATAGATTATGCCAACCCAAAAGCAACGGAAGTATCAGGTTATTCCAACAAAGAACTTGTCGGGAAGAATCCGCGAATTTTCAGTTCCGGCGAAAAACCAAAAGAAGAGTATATCGCTTTATATCAAACCATAAGTTCGGGAAAAGAATGGAAGGGCGAGTTTCATAACAAAAAGAAAAATGGAGAGTTGTATTGGGTTATGGCATCCATTTCTCCTGTAATTAATTCAAATGGTGTTATTTCGCATTATATTGCCATTGAAGAAGATATTACTAATCGGAAACTGGCTGAAGAAACGCTAAAGCAAAAAGAAATTTCCTTGAATTATTCGCAGGAAATAGCCAAGATGGGTAGTTGGGAATTCGATCTTATTACTACTAAAGTTAAATGGTCTGATAATTATTACCGTTTATTAGGACTGCAACCTGATAATAAAGAAGTGTCAAGTGATTTTTTCAATAGTATAGTTTATCCTGATGATAAACATCTGATAGATGAGAATCTTCAGGAAATTAATAAATACAAAAAGGCTACAAGTTTTGATATGCGTATTGTTATGCCTGATGGTCAGCTAAAATGGATACAGAATAATGTTGTTCCTGAATTTGATGGAGATACCTTGATTTCTTTAAAAGGAGTAAATATTGATATTACAGAAAAAAAACTGGCTGAAGATAAAATCAGTAATCAAAATGAGCAGTTAAATGCCATTATAAGTGCCATGCCCGATTTAATCTTTATTATTGATAAAGAGGGAACTTATACTGATTTTTTTACTTCCAATCTGGAAAATTTAATTATACCTATAGATAAAATTATTGGTACAAATATTAAATCTGTTTTTGATGAAGAAACCGCAACTATACATATTCAGAAAATTGAGGAGTGTATTCGTTACAAAAAACTTGTAACGTATGAATATGAAGTAAGTATTAATAATAAAATTTTATATTTTGATGCCAGACTGGCATCACTCGGTAGCGATAAGGTGTTAACTTCGGTAAGGGATATTACAGATAGAAAAGAAAAGGAAACAAATCTCAGAAAACTTTCGCAAGCCATAGAGCAAAGTCCGGTAACTATTGTGATTACAGATATTAAGGGTCATGTTGAATATGTAAATCCTGCTTTTGAAACTATAACCGGCTATAATTTTGAAGAAGTAAAAGGCAAGACTACAGG
>CAIZXK010000612.1 GCA_903936865.1 uncultured Bacteroidales bacterium
ACCCATAAATACTTTTACACCACAAACATTTTCAGGATTGGTTTTAAGAATTTCTTCCAGATTATCATTGGAAGCACCCATATAAAAAGAAAAATTTGACAAAGATTTTCCTGCTGCCAAAATATATTTTTCTTCCAGTAATTCTTGTGTAAGTGTTTGAGGATTTGTATTAGGCATGTCCATATAGGAAGTTATTCCTCCGGCAACAGCTGCTTTACTTTCTGTATAAATATCTCCCTTTAGGGTTAAACCTGGTTCGCGAAAATGTACCTGATCATCAATAACTCCCGGAATCAGGTATTTACCTTCTGCATTAATAATAGAAAAATCAGGATATTTTATGTACAAATCAGAAATAAGTTGTTTTTCTGCTATTATTTCGATAATAAATTCACCATCAACAACAACAGAAGCTATAAAAATTCTATTTTCATTAATAACAGATGCGTTTGCTATGATATGTTTTCCCATAGAAATATTATTTAGTACCGATTAAGATTGCTTATGCAGAATAAAAAAGTTTTATACCAATCGTTTGTATTTTTTAAACCAGCTATTCATTTTCATACTTAAAACTCCAAAAAAGGCTTCCTTGAAAATACGTTTACTCATTTTGGAAGTTCCTTCAGTTCTGTCTGTAAAAATTATTGGAACTTCTACAACATTAAAACCCAATTTCCATGCAGTGAATTTCATTTCTATCTGAAATGCATAACCCATAAAACGTATCTTATCTAATTCTATAGCCCTGAGCACTTCCTGACGATAACATTTAAATCCTGCTGTAGTATCCATTATGTCCATCCTGGTAATAAATCTAACATAAATGGATGCAAAATAAGACATTAACACACGACCCATGGGCCAGTTAACGACATTCACGCCTTTAATATAACGTGAACCAATTGCAAC
The DNA here is from genome assembly GCA_903936865.1 of uncultured Bacteroidales bacterium. Taxonomy (GTDB): domain Bacteria; phylum Bacteroidota; class Bacteroidia; order Bacteroidales; family JACABE01; genus JACABE01. The sequence continues at coordinate 913 of CAIZXK010000612.1, forward strand.
ATCACCTCCCTTATTTGCACATGCATCATATAGTTTTGACAAATCATCAGGATTGTGAGAGAAATCAGCATCCATCTCAAAAATATAGGAATAATTCCGTTTTAATGCCCATTTAAAACCATGAATATAAGCAGTTCCCAAGCCTAATTTCCCTTTTCGTTCTTCAATAAACAATTGATTTGGAAATTCAGGCATAAGCTTTTTAACTACATTTGCAGTTCCATCAGGCGAATTATCTTCAACTATCAAAACATCAAATGATTGCTTAAGAGAAAATACTTTTCTTATTATTTTCTCAATGTTTTCTATTTCGTTATATGTTGGTATAATTACAATGCTGTCTGACACAAGTTTACAGTTTAAATATTAATAATATTTTTCAAATTATGTTTTTATTATCTAACGATTATAAAATAAATAAAGTGTTTTTTTAGGTTTTTGTTTGCTTAAAGTTAGTTAAAATCTATTTTTGTTTCACCAAAAATACATAAACAGGAAAATGATCGCTATAACCACCCATAAAAGTATTGCCTACATAAGTACGCCAAGGATATCCAGCAAATTGACCTTCTTTTTGAGTTAAAAACGGCTTATTAAAGACTTTTGCCTTTAGTACTTTGTAAGTTTCCAAATCCTTTTGGGTTAGTGGATAAGAAATGATAATCTGATCAAACAGATTCCATGAGTCACGATAAGCCAATGAACCAACGCCATCCTTGTATAATTTATACATAGGATTGTATAAATCGCCTGCCTGCATTTCTTCAGTTGCTTTTTTTGCTTTCAGATGTTTTAAAATACTAATATTTGAAGGATCATCATTTAAATCGCCCATTATAAATATTTTAGCATTTGGTTCGCGTTGCATGATAGAATCTGCAATAGAACGGCATACCTGTGCAGCTCTTATTCTCAAATATTCACTTCTTTTTTCACCACCTCTGCGTGATGGCCAGTGATTTACAATAATATGAATTAATTCGCCATCATACAAGCCAGAAACAACCAATTGATCGCGTGATTTGAATCCTGTATCTTTTGGCATGGTTAAATGAACAGCGTAACTATTAGTTACCGTAAAATGAGCTTTTTGATAAATTAAGCCAACATCTACACCGCGTCTTTCGGGAGAATCATAATGCACAATGTCAAAATCCATTGGTTTTAAAGCTGGTTCGTTTATCAAATCCTGTAAAACACTTCTGTTTTCAATTTCTGAAAATCCCATTATTGAAGGACCGCTTTTTACAAGTTCATCTCCGATCTGAGATATAACTTCAGCCATATTTTTTAACTTAATTTTATAGCGTTCAGCATTCCATTTATTAATCCCTTCGGGTGTAAACTCCTCATCATTAACATCATCCTGATTGATTGTATCAAAAAGATTTTCAAGATTATAAAAACCAATACACCCAATCTTTACTGTTTTTTTGGGTTGCGCTTTTAATGAATTTGTATAAGTTACAAAAATCAAAAGCAAAATTAGACTTATATATCTGATATTTAATCGCATATAAATTATTTTAATTGATAATCCTATTAAATTATTATTTTTATTTAACTTACAAAGATACATTCTTTTTATTAATTGGATAAAAATTTACCCTTTACAATAAGAATTTATCAAGATTTAACAAATTTCATGCCGTTATTAAACTCATAAACACTTCTTTTTTATTAATTTTGCCGTTTATTCGATTTTATTTATATGAAGAATTTTCTATTATTTATTATGCTTGGTTTTTCTATTACTAATGGGAAATTAGTACTTGAAACTGAAAAACCAGGCAATAATCCTGCAGTAAAAAAACTTAACCAAAGACTGTTCGTTATTGAACGGAATATGAATAAAAATACAGTTTGTTATGATGCAAATATTCTTCAAAATGGCAAGATAAATATTGATAATCCAATAGATGCATATTGGATTGATTATGCAATTGACGGAAAAAGATCTGAATTAAATTATATTCAACGCAGGATGGCTTATGGTTTTAGCTTTGAAAAAACAAATACCGGAAATATATATATCATATTAAAAGCTTTCGATAAAAGAAAAATTTTAGTTAGCATAGATTCAAAAGGAAATTCAATTGCATTGCTTAAAATAAATGGAGTTGATGCCAGACTTACCAGAATATTTGTAACAGCCAAACCGAAACTATATACCAATGTTGAGTTTATCGAACTTCATGGTATTGATATTAAAACAGGAAAAAATATTTACGAAAAAATTACTAATTTGTAATCTATTTTATTTTTCTTTTTAGCGAATTGAAATCAGACTTTACTTTCAAAAGTAAATCATTCATTTATATTCCTGACAAATTCATTAAATTTGCACAAAATTTAAAAAAGCAATAAACATTGCAAACATCAGAATATCTTAAATTATTCGCCGGAAGCAAAATCGTTTCCGGCTTAGTTGATTTTGTTAGCGCTGCTCACAAAACCTATTGCAGTATCAAAGGATTAAGCGGTTCATCCCTTTCGATAACTGCAAGTACTGTTATTAAACAGCATTCGCGAAATCATATTTTCATTATCGAAAATAAGGAAAGTGCTGCTTACTTTTACAATGACCTTGAGAATTTAGCTGGTGAAGCAAATTTTGATTATAATAATAAAAATATTTTATTTTTCCCAACTTCCTACAAAGTACCTTATCAAACAGAAACCGTTGAGAATGCAAATATATTATTACGTTCTGAAGTATTGAACAGGTTATCTGATTCGAAAAAAAACTCAGTAATAGTTACCTATCCCGAAGCTCTTTGCGAAAAGGTAATTACTAAAAAAAACCTGCTTAAGAATACATTAAAATTAAAAAAAGGAGAAAATGTAAATCATGATTTCATTACGGATATTTTAATTGAATATGAATTTGAAAGGGTTGACTTTGTGGTTGATGCCGGACAATTTGCAATCCGTGGCGGCATTGTTGATGTTTTCTCTTTCTCAAATGATTATCCTTATCGAATCGAATTTTTTGGTGATGAAGTTGAATCCATTCGTACATTTGACCCTGTAAATCAACTTTCCAAACAGCAACTCGATCACATTACAATACTTCCTAATATTCAATTACAAAGATTTACCGAACATAGGGAAAGTTTCTTCCATTTTATTCCAGAAAATGCAGTTATCTGGATTGAAAATATGGAAGTTGCTTCAGAAAAAATAAATCTGGAATTTGAAAAAGCAGAAAAAGCATATCAGGAAATAGAGGTTGATACCGGACACTTACAGCCAAAAGAATTGTATTTGAATTCAAGTGAATTTCATAAACAGATTGTTGAATATAAGATTATTGAAATCGGGAGTCAGACTTCCTTAAAACATAGTGAAGAATTTGTTTTCAACACTTCGCATCAGCCGGTTTTCAACAAAAAGTTTGATTTGCTTCTCGAAAATCTTATAAACAATAAAGAAAATAATTATTACAATTTTATTGCAACTGAAAATCTAAAACAAATTGAGCGTCTGGAAAAGATTTTTAAGGAAATAAATACAGACAAACAGCATGTATCTTTTATTCATTTAAACTGCTCAATTAACGAAGGTTACATCGATCATGACCATAAAATCTGTTGTTATACTGATCATCAGCTTTTTGAAAGGTATCACAAATATACCATCAATAAACAATCTGAAAATAAAGAAGCTCTTACACTCAGAGAAATATATGAGCTAAAACCGGGAGATTTTGTTACTCATTCAGATCATGGAATCGGAAGGTATGGTGGACTGGAAAAAATAAACAACAATGGCAGGGAACAGGAAGCTATCCGTTTGGTTTATAAAGATCAGGATATTCTTTATGTAAGCATACATTCGCTTCATAAGATTTCAAGATATTCGGGAAAAGAAGGAGCTTCCCCATCACTAAACCGTTTGGGTTCACCTGCATGGCAAAATCTGAAAAATAAAACCAAGCAAAAAGTTAAAGATATTGCCAAGGAACTAATAAAACTGTATGCTGAGCGAAAAGCTGCCAAAGGTTTTGCTTATCAGGCCGATTCCTATATGCAGAATGAACTGGAAGCATCCTTTATTTATGAAGATACTCCCGATCAGTTGAAAGCAACACAAGATGTGAAACGTGACATGGAATCAGATTCACCAATGGATAGATTGGTATGTGGAGATGTTGGTTTTGGAAAAACAGAAATTGCGATCAGAGCAGCTTTTAAAGCAGT
>CAIZXK010000613.1 GCA_903936865.1 uncultured Bacteroidales bacterium
GAGAGAATAAGAAGTGGCGTAAAAGTATGGCATATTAACAAAAGACGCTTAGAAAGTGTGGCAGAACATGTCTATGGGGTTTGTATGTTAGCAATAGCAATAGACTCTGAATATGATTTTGATATAAATACATGGCGTTTTACTATTTTTTCTGAAAACAAGAATATTATTTTAAACAAATTGTTTCTATCGAATTTTTTTGCAAGTTCTCACTATGCCTCAAGGTCTCATTTATTTGGAGGTAGAAAAGCGATAAATGCTGAAATTGTACATAATAAAATTATTAACCTTTTTAATAATTTAAAAGTTACTGAAGAAATGGCTTTAAGTATATCAAGTATAATAAAAAGTACAGTGTAATTTAAAATTAATAACTAATGATTAATAATATTGAAAAATATAGATTCTCAGATTTCACTTTAGATAACTATAAGAAAATTCTTAAAATTGCTATTAAAAACGATTTTTCTTTTTTAGCTTATCAAGATGATTTTTTAAAATTTGAAAAATCAATTTTATGAAGGCATGATGTTGAGTTTTCTCCTTTCATTGCTTTAAAGATGGCAAAAATCGAAAACGAACTGGGTGTAAAAGCTACATATTTTTTTCAGTTGCATAGTGAATTCTACAATGTACTTGAAAAAGAAATATCAGAAATTGTATTTCAAATAAAATCTTTGGGACATGAAATTGGTCTTCATTTTGATTCTCATTTTTTTAATATTATAAGTGAAAATGAGTTAGAAAAATATTTGACAGTAGAGAAAATTTACTTTGATTCAATTTTTAAAACAAATATTGAAGTTTTTTCATTTCATAACACTAATGAATTTATCCTTTCTTGTGAAAAAAATAAATATGCTGAATTAATTAATGTGTATTCATCCTTTTATAAATCAATTTTCTCATATTGTGCTGATTCAACAGGATTTTGGCGTTATGACAGATTAGAAGATGTCCTATATAATCCTCAAATAACAAAGCTTCAGGTATTAACTCATGATGCTATGTGGAGTTATGATATCCAATCACCAAGACAAAGAGTGTTTATTTCTATTGAGGAAAATGCTTTAAGGGTGAAAAATTTTTATGATAATGCTTTGATAAAATTTAAAGCAAAAAATATTGATTGGGAGAAAATATACTAATGAATCAAATTGTTTTAAAATTTAAAAATCTTGTTTTACAGTATAAAGTATATTTTAAAAGTACTTTTTTATATTTATTCGCTTCACTTTTTACAGCTGCTATTGGTGTATTTCTTAATCCATTTATGGCAAAAAATCTTTCCCCTTATGATTATTCAATAATGGGATATTTTAGCTCGTTTAGTAATATTATATTGCCCGTACTTAATTTTAGTATGATATCATATTATTTACGTAATTACTTTATAATTCCTGAAGACAGGAGACAAATTGTTAGTGATACAATACTATTGACTCTTTTAATATATGGATTTGCTGTATTATTTCTAACAATACTTATTTTTTATTTTTATTTAAGATGGTTTAATATTTCATTTCCTTTTTATCCTTATGTTTTACTCTCTTTTATCCCAATTTATTTAAGCAATTTTTTACTTTTATATCAAATTAATTGTAGAATAAAAAGAGAAGCAGGCAAATATAGCAAAGTTACTATTTTAAATGCTATTTTAAATAGTCTTTTAGCAATTATTTTTGTCATTATTTATAAATATGGATCAGAAGGAAGATTATTAGCCACATTAATCGCCTCATTTTTTACTGCAATTTATTGTTTCAAAAAACTTTTCAAAAAACTTCAGTTTGATTTTCAAGTTATAAAAGATGCTTTTAAATTTGGTTGGCCACTTTCATTATCTGCAATATTTTGGTTTTTTATATCTGGAATTGATAGGTCAATGTTAGAAAAGCTAAATGATAATAATTCTTTTGGTTTATATAATATAGGACTTCAGTTTTCAACATATTTTACAATTTTTTATACAGCAATTAGTAATACTTTTGAACCTGATATTTATAAGGCATTAGCTGAAAATAAAAAAAGAAAACTAATTAAGATTATTGGAAGTATATTATTTTTAAATGCAATTCCAAATTTTCTTTTTATCTTATTTGCAAAAATAATTATAAATATTCTTACATCTAATCGATATACTGATGCTTATAGTTTTGCTCAAATTTTTGCATTGAAAAATATTATTTTTGCTTTATATTATTCATTAATAACTATCATTATTGGTTATGGTTTTACAAAATCTGAGCTAATATTAAGAATTATTGGAGCATTATTTTGTATTATTATGTTTAAGTTTTTAATTGCATATTATGGATTTTATGGTGCTGCTTGGGGACAAGTTTTATCCTTAATTTTAATGTCAATTTTAGCATTTATTTTTTTACTTTTTAAAAACAGCATTAAGAAAAAAAAGATTCTTTATCAAAATTAATTTACTAAAAAAATTATCTAAATATGAATAAAATTAAAGTTGTTTGGATTTGTCATTTTTCAAATACTGAAATTAGGGAAAAACTTCCGTTGTCAAAAAAAGGGAAAAATATTTCTGATTTTGCACTTTGGATTACAAATATGATTATTGAATTTAAAAAGTTTGAAGATATAGAATTACATATTATATCGCCTCACAGGGGTTTAAAACAATATTCATATTCTTTTGAAAAAGATGGTATTTGTTATTATTTTTATAAGGATGATATGCCCTTTTTTCATAGGAATTGGCCTAGTTACTTTCAAATAAATATTTGGACAAATTATTTTATTAGTAAGTTAATTGTCAGAAGAATAATAAAAAAAATTAATCCAGATATAATTAATTTACATGGTGCTGAAAATCCTTATTATTCATCTACTGCTTTAAATTTAAAAGGGATTCCTATTCTTATTACAATTCAAGGTATTTATTCAAACCCTGAAAGAAATAAATATGAGAATCCTAATCTTTTAAGATGTAAGATTGAAAGAGAAATTCATTCACAAAATAAATATTTTGGAGTTAGTGCTCCTTATATGCCTTCTTTAATTAAAAGAGATGTTGAAAATCCAATATTGTTTTGGACAGATTATCCCAAAAAAATGCAACAAATAATAAATACAAATAATAATGATAAATGTTATGATTTTGTATTTTTTGGACAATTAAAGCTTGCAAAAGGTATTTATGATACTTTAGATGCTCTTGCATTAGTAAAAAAATATAAGCCAGACGTAAAATTAAGAATGATGGGACAAGATACTCAATCACGTTTAAATGACCTTATTGAATACTCTAAAAAGCTTGGACTTGAAAATAATGTAATAATTTCTGAGGGATATAAATTACACGAAGATATGATAAATGAAGCGTCTAAAGCAAAAAATTACATTTTACCTACAAGATTTGATACTTTACCAAGTTCAATTTTTGAAGCAATTTATCTTGGATTACCTGTTGTTAGTTATTTATCGGGAGAAATACCTTTACTAAATAAAGGGGATATACGTGCTTTACTTTGTGAAATTGGGGATATACACTCACTTGCAAATAATATGATTCTTTTATTAGAAAAACCTGAAACAGGTAAAGTATTAAGTCAAAAAGCAAATGAATTTGTTGATAAGTGGTTTAATAATAGAACTTTAGCATTAAATTTTGTTGATCAATACAGGTCTGTTCTTGAACATTTTCATAATGAAAAACCAGTCCCTAGTACTTTACTATATGAAAACTTTATGAATGAAATTAATTAATATTTTATGGTAAAAATTAGTGAAATTATAGAATTTCTTGAATTAGAAATTATTAATGTTTTTGGTGAATATGAAAATAAATATGTCAAATATCTTAAACCTATTGAATTAGTTGATGAATTTACTTTAGATTGGGTAAGTTTTAATAACCAAAATAAACAACAAATAGTAGAACAATCAAAAGCTAAAGTAATTATTTGTGATACAACAATATTGTATTCTGAATTACTTTATTCTCAAAATAAGATTTTGATTCAGGTAAATAATCCCAAACTAACAATAGCATTAATAACTGAAAAGTTTTTTATTTTAAAACAGGAATTAGGAATTCATCCAACTGCAATTATTCATCCTGAAGCAATAATAGGGCGAAATGTATATATTGGTCCTTATACTTGTTTAGGTAAATGTGAAATAGGAGATAGAACAATATTACTTGGAAATATTTTTATAGATAATAATGTAAAAATCGGCACAGATGTAATAATTCAAGCTGGTGTAGTAATTGGAAACGAAGGTCATAATTATATTAGAGATAAAAATAATTATTGCATTAAGTTTCCTCATATTGGAGGTGTTATAATAGAGGATAATGTTGAAATTGGGGGAAATACATTTATTTCCCGTGGTGTATTAAGTAATACCGTAATAAAAAAAGGCACTAAAATAGCACAATTAGTCTATATAGGTGCTAACGTTCAAATAGGATATCATTGTGCAATAAGACCAAATGTTATGATATCAGGGAGTGTAGTAATTGATGATTTTGTAATATTAGCACCTTCATCGACAATTCGAGATCAAAGAAATATTTCAAAAAATGTATTAATAGGTATGGGCTCTGTTGTAACTAAAAATGTTCCAAGTAATGAAATATGGATAGGTAATCCTGCAAAAAAAATAGAGAAATGATAAAAGAATATTCAAATTTAATAGTAAATAAAGATGATTCCATTTTAAATATTTTAAAAAAAATGGATGATAATAATCGGAAATTATTAATAGTCCTTGATGAAAACACATTTATAAGTGTTATTAGCATTGGGGATATTCAACGTGCTATAATTAATAATATTGATTTAAATTCATCTATTAAAAATATATTACGAAAAGATGTTAGGTTTGCATTTGAAGATGATGATTTAAGTATTGTTAAAATTCACATGAGAAAACATCGCAATGAATTTATGCCTATAATTTCGCATTTAGGAAAACTTGTAAAAATAATTTTTTGGGAAGATTTATTTAATGATAAACGAATAGAAATTTGCGAAAAATTAAGACTTCCTGTTATTATTATGGCTGGAGGGAGAGGCTCTAGATTAAAACCATTAACTAATATTTTACCAAAACCATTAATTCCTATTCGAGATAAAACAATAATTGAAGAAATAATGGATAAATTTCTTGAATGTGGGTGTAATGATTTTTTTTTATCAGTAAATTATAAAGCTGATATCATACGGCATTATTTTAGTACTTTAGAAAGTAATTTATATAGAGTGTCTTATTTTCAAGAAGATAAACCATTGGGTACTGCTGGCAGTTTGCATTTATTAAAAGGGAAAATCAATACAACTTTTTTTGTTACAAATTGTGATATTATTATAGAACAAGATTATACGGATATATACAAATATCACAAAGAAAATAATAATGAGATAACAGTGGTTGCTGCAATAAAGCAATATCCTATACCTTATGGTACTATTACTACAAAAGAAAATGGCTTGTTAGATTCAATTATTGAAAAACCGGAGATAATTTATAAGATTAACACTGGTTTTTATATTCTTGAGCCACATTTATTAGATGAAATTCCAATAAATACGTTTTATCATATTACAACTTTAATAGATAAATTGCAAAAAGAAAACAGGAATATTGGAGTTTTTCCAATTAGTCAAGGTTCTTGGTTAGATATGGGTGATTGGGATAATTATCTAAGAAATAAATATGCAAGCGCTGATGAAACTTAGAAACGAATACAAAGATGCTTTTAAAGAAAAACACGGCGTTTCGTTAGGCTATATGTCATTTTTCACTAAAGCTGCTTCAATAGCATTGATGCAATATCCAATA
>CAIZXK010000614.1 GCA_903936865.1 uncultured Bacteroidales bacterium
ACAGAATTAAGTATTAACTAAAAAATTAAACTAAATTTGCAAAATGAAAAACAGCATTAAAAATGGCAATTTGTGCAATTAACTTTAGCGGTACAGTTTACTGCGGAATAGGTGGTCTTCTTTGCGCGGAATATCCACTTAATGCACTTGTATCCATTATTTCTACATCATCATTATCAATATTTTCGGGATAATCAACTATCAGATAATGTGATGATGGTTTATCTTTAAGATGGTATCTTTTGCTGTAATAGACAAATTTGTAAATCATTTTCCCAGCTTTATTTCTTTTGGCTTCCATATTCCAGTACATATTATTGGTTATGAAGCATTTATTATTCTGTATATTGATGTGCTTTCTGTAATCTGAACATACTGAAGAAGTGCTATGGCCTAATAACATCGCAGTTAATACTTTGTAATGATTTCTACGGAATATTACAGTATCAGAATTAGTATCCATCTTTAAATATTCTTCCAGTGCATCATTACATTTTTCAGGTATAATATAAATAATTGCTGATTTACTTATTGATGGTATACCAATAGTGTTTAATTGATTTAAGGTTAGTTTAAATTTTTCCATTTCTTTTAAGTTTATTTGTTTCTTCATATATAATTATCAGAAAAAAATCAAAAACTACTTTTATTTTTCATCAAAAGAAAGGGTAACTAAATAGCTACCCTTAGAATGGATATTTCAATGATGAATTTGAAGAAAGCACATAGAAATGGAAAACACATTCTGCTTATATATATATGTAGAATAATTTAAAACATATAGTGTTACTGAAAAAATCATGAAATAATTATGGTTTAACATAAATATCAAAATGAGGAGTTCCAGAATCTGGAACTGCTGATCAAAATCGGAAATGCATATATATAATGATAGCTTCTGAAAGCATTACATTTATACTTTAACATAAATCAATGTACCTGATGATGCTTCAAACCCGTTGCATCTGTGCGCTTGTATATGATGTAAGTGATGCATGGTGGTTGGGGTATCGCTTTTGATGTGCATCGTTAGGCATCATTGTTATACTATACAGTGATATATTGTAGGGTGTATAGAAATAAACACCCCTGCAAATCAGGCGGTTCACAATTTTGTCAACCCTAAAAATGAATTTGGAGAAGCAAATTTTGCGTTAATGGTAGAAATGAAAGAGTTACCACAATGGGTGCTTCAAAAGCTGAATACTACGAAATTACAAAAGATGGTATATATCAGCTGTTTCTGTAGTTATCGGTATTCCGATATCTAAGTTAGTATCTGTGACACATGGAGTTGGTATATGGATGCATGAAGATATGTTTAAATCACAATATAATATGTATAGTATAAATTATAGAAGTTCAAATGTAAATCACAACGTCAACGCAACTCCCCAATTTTGGGGAGTCCTAAAATGGATGGAATAAGAAATCTTTATAATATTAATAAAATAAAATAAATAAAAATGAATGAATTAATAAAAATAACAGAGAAAGAAGGACAACAAATCGTCTCTGCAAGAGAATTACATGAATTTCTTGAAATAGGAACAGATTTTACAATTTGGTGTAAAAGAATGTTTGAATATGGATTTGATGAAAATATTGATTATACGCTCGTCAAAATTGGTGAACTGTCTAATCAGGGAGTTACAAACCCTAACCCAAAGATAGATTATGCATTATCTCTTGATTGTGCTAAAGAAATATCTATGTTACAAAGAACCGACAAAGGTAAACAGGCAAGAAAATATTTTATTGATGTAGAAAAGAAATATAAATCGATTGCTCCACGTACTCTTAAAGAAGCTCTTATATTAGCTTTAGAACAGCAGGAGACTATCGAGAAACAACAATTATTAATAGAAGAAGCAAAACCTAAGGTAGAGTTTTTCGATGCTGTGACAGATTCTAAAACAGCTATTGATATGGGACGAGCTGCTAAAGTGTTAGATATGGGCATTGGTAGAAATAAATTGTTTGAATTTTTAAGAGAACAAAATATATTAATGTATAATAATATGATACTCCCCAAAAACAGG
>CAIZXK010000615.1 GCA_903936865.1 uncultured Bacteroidales bacterium
AATAATTTATTTTAATATCTCAAAAGATATTGATAAAGTAGAAATTGAGATTAAAGAAAAGTATTTACCTAAAGGTCATAGAAGAAAATACGCAACCGAAGATATCCATCGTCTTTATAAATTAAATTTCGATGTATTAAATGAACAATTAGCTTTTCAGATCATTAATTGGCTTGCATTCAAAAACGATGTACGCAATTTATCGATTTTCATATAAACGCCCCAAAAACAATCAACAGTCCCATAATGAAACTGATTTGATTTTAGCGGAATTTTCAACTACCTGATTTCAAACGAACTATTACTTTGGTATATTTTTTATGTTATTTTGGCATAACAATAAAAAAAAACATACCATGAAAAAAATAATTCTAATAACTATTTTATCATCTTTTCTTTTTGCTTCATGTCAAAAAGATATCAATGAGTCGAATGTAAATAATTCGAACGTTGAAAATATGGACGATTTAAAAATCAATTCAAATTTTAATTTTAAAACAACACAGGTAACAAATTTTAATTTAAAAACATTAGACTTTGCAGGTAAATCAATGCCTAATGTTCGCATAGATATAATGACCGATTATTCTGAGAATAACGGAGCTTTACTTTCAAGCGGAATGACTGATCAATCGGGAAATCTAAAATTAACAAGAGAGATTCCTTCCTATTTCAAGGAAATCGTTTTGTCAACAAAATTTCTGGGATATCCAAGGGAAATAAAGGTTGATGTTGTAAACGGCATTGTGAACTATACGTATGGAGGTATTATTCCAAATAACAAATCAACATTAGGGGAAATGCTTACACCAAAATCAACTAATGCAAACTTTAGCTTTTTGGGGACTTATAATTCTAATGGTGTACCATCCTATTTACTTACAAACGATGTTTTTGACAATCTATTTTTAAGTAATGTAAATTCAACTTTACCCGAACAACAAGCTGTTCCAACCTATAATCCACAATACATAACACAAGGAACAGAAACTGATGTGAAACTTAATGAAGCTTGTGATGTATGGGTAACTTTCGTTGCAGAAGGTGCTGGTTACAAAAATGTTCTGGGGTTTTATACTTACAATTTAAATAATCCTCCAACAAGTTCAAGTCAAATAAATACCATAAATGTAGTATTTCCCAATGCCTCTATGACAAATAGTGGTGGTGGCCTAAACCCTGGGAATAAGGTAAAAATAGGTACATTTGCTGCGGGAACTGGTATTGGTTGGGTATTGGTTGCTGATGGATGGAAAAATGGCACTGTAACCAATGGTAACCATCTGGTATATTCTAATCCTGCTTTTAATCCTGAAACAAATCCAACTTTAAAACGTCATAATGTATTTTTATTTGATCAGGGCAGAAGCTTATTCTTAATCGGATTTGAAGATATGAGACGTGATTTGGGAAGTGATAATGATTTTAATGATTTGGTTTTTTATGTAAAATCAAATCCAATTACAGCTATTGATAATACTAATACTCCTCCAGTAATCAATACATTACCTGATACTGATGGTGATGGTGTTTCTGACCCAAATGATGACTATCCAACAGATCCAGCAAAAGCATTTAACAACTATTATCCTAACAAAAATACATTTGGAACTTTGGCTTATGAAGATTTATGGCCATCAAAAGGAGATTATGATTTTAATGATGTGATTGTTGATTATAGATTTAATCAAATTACAAATGCACAAAGTAAAGTAGTGAAAATTGAAGGCAAAATGTTTTTAAAAGCTACAGGTGCAGGTTATCAAAACGGTTTTGGATTTGAAATGCCAATACCTGCATCAAATGTTAGCAATGCAACTGGATCTCAATTAAAGGAAAACTATATAAATATTGCATCAAATGGAATGGAATCGGGACAAAATAATGCGGTATTCATTGCTTTTGATAATGCTTACAAAATGATGAAAAATGTAACTTCTGCCAATCAAAACGGAAATGCCGGTATAAACACAAGTATTAATGGAACCAATGGAAATGTTGACACCATGAATATTGTTATAAACTTAGTACAACCTACTGATTTGTCAACCATTGGATATCCACCTTATAATCCTTTTATTATTGTTAATAAAAACAGGGCTGTTGAAGTTCATTTAGCTGACAAACCTAATACGCTATTAGCTAATATTGGATTATTCGGCACTATAAATGATAACACCTTGGCACCAAACCGCTACTACAAAACAATCAACAACTTACCTTGGGCACTAAATATTGCCGAAGGGTTTGACTATCCTACAGAAAAAACCCAAATTATAAGTGCTTACAATTATTTTGCAGCCTGGGCACAAAGTAACGGAACATTATATAATGATTGGTATAAAAATATTAATACTTATAGAAATTCAAACATGATATATCATAAATAACTAACAAATGTTTTTGATTAAAAAGACTACAATTTATTTGTGGTCTTTTTTTATTTTTGCATGTTCTGTCCTTTTTTAAATATTAAATAATATGAAGAGACTTTTTTTAGCCGTTAAGATAATTCCAAATGAATTAGCAAGCAATTTAGTTATCAATCTAAAGAACAACACCATGCATGACAAAATAAAATGGGTTAATCTTGACAATATACACATAACACTTAAGTTTTTTGGAGAAACTGAAGAGAATAGAATTATTGAAATAGTTGATAATTTACACAATACACTTAAAAACAAAAAACAGTTTAAATTTGAAATATCAGAAATTGGAATATTTGGAAGTAAGTATAAACCTCAAATCATATGGCTGGGAATAAAAAACGGCAGGGAAATAAATAAGTTGACTGAACTAATTCATACTAATTTAGAAAATATTGGTATAATTAATGATGGACAAAATTTTGTACCACACATAACCATTGGCAGGATAAATTATATTTCTGATAAAAAGATTTTTAATAAAATAATCCAAAACTATAACACACCAAACATTCAATCGGTTGAAACAAAAGAAATCTTATTATATGAAAGTATTTTAAAAAAAGAAGGACCAGTTTATAACGTAATTGAAAAGTTTAAGCTTGAATAAAACCAACTATCTTGCAATTGTTACCATTCCTGTTTTTACAAAATCGCTATTCTTAATGCGACATTTCAACACATAATAATAAACTCCATCAGGAATGTTTATTGCATCCCAGTTATTCTGATAATTTATTTTTTCAAAAACAACTTTCCCAAATCTATTGGTTATTATCAGCTGATTAGTACTGAATATATCTAAATTTCTAATTACAAAATAATCATTAATTCCATCACTATTTGGAGTAAAAACATTTGGAATTTGCAAATTGAAATTTTCTTCCTCAGTTTTAGTACTTTGTTGGTCTTTCAATAATTCTATTGGTTTAACAAACGAAGTTGTATTTTCCGTCTTTACACTCTCATTATCATTAATGCTGTCGGCATTATTAATAATCGGTTTATTTTCATGAAAAGTAACCAACTGTGGATTATTTTGGCTTAAATTACTATAATTATTATTACTGGTTGAATTATTTGAATTAGATGGTTTTTGATCTGAAATGCTAATATCAGCATTATTATTTAACTTGGAATTTTCTTTGTTAATCAGATTATGTTCAGTTGGAGATTCTAACTTTGCTTTATTATCTATTTCATTATTAATATTCTCATTATGAACAAAATCAAGAGAATCATCAATTACATTCACTTCTTTGGTTGTGCTATAGATAGGCTTTGCATTTTGTTCCGGAGATACTAAGGGAATATAGATATAATTATAAGCTAATGCAATACTTACTACTAAAGTAGCAGCTGCAGCAACTTTCAGGAATGGTAAATTCTTTAATAGAGATGCTTTAGGTGAAATAACCTGAGGCTGAGAAGACAATTGGCTTTCCAGACGACCCCATAAATCAGCGTCTATCTCTATCCGATGATTTTTAAGAGTTTCTCTAAAAACTTCTCCTATATCATTTACTTCTTTATTCATTTTACTTAGTAAATTTCCTCTTGATTAATTTTTGCCAATTTATTTTTCAACGTCCTCTTTGCATGAAATAATTGTGTTTTTGAGGTGCTTAAAGAAATATCTAAAATTTCAGCGATTTCCTTATGTGTATAACCCTCTATTTCAAACATATTAAAAACCATTCTGTATCCATCAGG
>CAIZXK010000616.1 GCA_903936865.1 uncultured Bacteroidales bacterium
ATTCAGACTTGTCAAGCCAAGATCATTCTGTAGTGTTATTCCGTTTGAATTATCTAATGTAAGATTATTTAATGCCGCAATATGTGAAGGAATAATTACATTTCCCATACCTGCTATGGTAATGGAAGATGTTGCCCCAGCCATAAGATTTGCCGGAGTTCCCATTATTGGATTTTTAAGGGTGATACGGCTGCCTGCAAGGTTAAAATTTCCTGTAGTTAGCGTTAATGCCTGATCAAGAATAAGATCTGATGCCAGACTGGCACCACTCGGGCGATTAACCACTAGATTTTGTAATTCAGAAATTGTACCTGGTACTTCAAAAGCATTACTGCCATTCAGAATAAGATCAGAAAGATTATTGGCATTGAATGAACCAATACCGCTAATATCGCCTGTTAATGTAAGTGCCTTTGCATCAAAATCAAAATTACCATTGGTCAATGCCAGGTTGTTAATGGTTCTGTTGCCACCAAGACTAATACTTGCACCGTTACTTACAGTTACATCTGTAGTTACGGATCCAGCAGGAATTTCAAAACCTGTTGTAATAGCAGAAGTACCTGTATAATTTACATTTACAGAAGCGTAAAATAAAGGTTCAGCATTCAGGCTACCGGCATTCCGTTCAATGGTTGTTGCATTATTCATCGACAGATTAGCACTTCCTGTCAATAAACCTGAAGTCAGGGTTAATTTGTTGAAAATACTTACAGCTCCATCAACTGTTGCTCCATTTGTATTATTAAGAATAAGATTGTTTAAATTGCCAAGAGCAGGTATATGAATACCAGCTACTGTACCTAATATGGTAAGTGAAGAAGTAGACATGGATTTCATATTGGCTATAGTTCCTCCAATGGCATTGTTTATAGTTAGTTTGTTTCCACCAATAGAAAAATCACCAGAAGTTAATGTCAAATTACCATTTATTATTAAGTCGCCATCCATATTAATTCCAGTCAAACGATTTACAGTCAAATTGTTTAATGTTGAAATATACGAAGGAAGAACTAATGTAACTGGATCTGAATCATTAAAAATCAAACTTGATGTACTACCTGCTACAAGAGAGCCTTGATCTACCAAGCTTCCACCAATTCCGGTTAATGGTCCATTTAATGTTAAAGTATTAGCTCCAACGTTAAAAAAAGAAGTTGCATTTACTAATGAGAATAGACCATCAACACTGGCATTAGCACCAAGGGTAATGGTAGTCATATTTGAAACAGAACCAAAGTTAACAACTGCAGAGGTTTTTAATTCTCCATTATCTACAACTGCTGCATTTATACTCATTGCTGTCTTAACATCAAAAATTCCTGAAGAAGCAATATTCAGTTCACCTAAAGCAGGAGTTGTTCCACTGAAATAAAGATTACCACTGGTATTTCCTGTAAACTCCAGTGAACTTACTCCATTATCATTAAATGTACCTGTCGTACGATTATATAAAGTATTAACCTGCATATAATTGCCACCCAATGCCAATTCTCCCTCTGTTAGGTTTAGTGTACCAACAGCTAATGGAAAATCACAAACACCAAGCGTAATGGTTTCTGAATCACGATTAACGGTGAAAGTATTTAATTCACCAATAACATTCATAGTACCAAAAGCACCATTTCCAGCTATTATCAGATTAGAAGCTGATGTACCAACTAAATTACCGTCGCCTGTTATTCCTCCATTTAAGGTAAGTGTATGTCCTCCAATTGATAAATTATCAAAAGGAAGATCTGTTCCTTCCAGCAAAGTAAGGCTTCCGTTTATTGTAAAGTCTGTATTTAAACTTACGGTACCAGCTCCGCTGATATCAAGATTGTTTAATTCGTTACCTTGTAAATTAAAAGAAGTTACTGCTCCACCCAAACTAAGGTTTGAAGTAGCACCGCCAACCAGATAACCACTTCCTGTCCATGCACCACCTATACTTAAGGTATTAGCACCTATTGTGATTTTATCACCAGCAGCTGCAAGGTTTAAGGTTCCGGTAACGTTCATATTACCAGTCATAGTTATAACTTTAGTTCCGCTTACTGCAAGATCTCCATCCAATGTAAAGCTTCCTGTAGTTTCAAAAGTTAGAGTTTTACTTACCGACAGATTTTCTGTATAAGAAGTACCATCAGCAAAGACCAGTTTACCTGTTCCATTACCTATAACTGCATTATAAGCTTCATTTACAGTTTTTTTCGGACCTGTTCCGTCAACTGCTGTTGCACTAAATCCTGTATTGGAATCATCTCCATTTGTAGCATCTACATAAACGGTTGCCAGTTTGGCACCATAAGCTGCAAAAGGTGAAAATGTTGTAATACCTGAAACTGTAACTGATGCTAAAGTTGAATTAGAAACTGTTCCGGCTGGTAACCATACGCTGCTACCGGCATAATGTCCTACTTCAGCAGGAGCTAAAACAGAAGATTCCAAAGAATTCCAACTGAAGGTTATTTCAGCAGCACCTAAACCTGTGCGTGAGATATCCCATTGCAGTTTTACAAAGTCAGGAGAAGGAACGGGATAAGAAAAATCACCCATTCCATTAATCTGCTTAATAGCAATACTAAAATCTTGAGAAGTACTATTACTTATAGTAAGCGGAGTATAGGAAGAAGCAGAATAACCTACCGGCACTACTACTGCTGAAGTAACTCCTGTTATAATTAATTTTCCTGTGTTTGCAGCATTTGCAATAACATAAGAAGAAGAACTTGCACCTGAAATTGCTGCTGTAGTAAGATTATTATTACCTAAGGTTAATAAACCACTGGTTAAAGTTAAACTTTGCAATGCCAAAGCACCCTGAAGAGTAGTACCATTGGTATTATTTAATGTAAGATTGTTTAAATCCGTTACTGTTGATGGTAAAATAATTCCAGAAACAGTTCCATCGATTGTAATTGAAGAAGAAGCAGTCGCTATCAGATTTGCAGTTACTCCGTCAATAGCTTTTTTCAATGTTAAACGGTTTGCACCCAGATTGAAATTACCTGAAGTAAGGTTTAAAATACCTTCCAGCACTAAATTGCTTGTTAATGAAACCCCTCCACTACGATTAATATTTAAAT
>CAIZXK010000617.1 GCA_903936865.1 uncultured Bacteroidales bacterium
CTGGTAGTTTGTGCTAACGACAACCTGCTTAAAATTGCTTTTACAAACATAATGGATAATGCATGTAAATTTTCGGAAATTAAAAAAGTAGATATTAAAATTGCTTTCAGTACAGACTTTATTATCATTAAATTCATCGACAATGGGATTGGAATTCCAACTGAAGAATTAGACAGTATTTTCGAACCTTTTTACAGAGCAAGTAATTCAAAAACAAAGTTCGGACATGGAATTGGTTTATCGTTAGTAAAAAAAATTATCGAATTACATAATGGTACTTTAAAAATTAATTCGAAAGTTGATATTGGAACACAACTTACTATTTCATTGCCTTACTAAGTTGTTGAAAATAAATATTCTTGCAAAACTAATTTCTTTTAAATGTATTCATTTACTGTTTGATATAAATTTCTATTTGAAATAAATTTTTATTACTTTTGCACAACTATTAACAAAAAATAAAAAAAAACATGAAAAAATTAATCTTTTTAATCGTAATTGGTGCTTTCGTTATTATCAACAATACCGGATGCAAAAACGGAGGAGAAAATGCTAAAGACTCCACAAACTTAGTAATTACAGTTGACAGCTTTTTACTTGCTCCGGAACAATGGGCAAATAAAGATGTAACAATAACAGGAACTGTTTCACACATTTGTAAACATAGCGGCAAAAAACTATTCCTTTTTGGTAACGATCCAGAAAAAACCATTAAAATAAATGCAGGTGGTGAAATGGCTACCTTCGATATAAAATATGAAGGCACCGATGTTGAAATCGTTGGTACTGTTATAGAAGATGAAAAAATTGATGCTAATTACCTGAATGAATGGGAAGCAGAAATTAAAGCATCATTATCAGATAAAGATCAAAAAGTTTGTGTTGAAGACAACAAAGCCTTATCTGTTCAAAACGAAAATGATTCATTAGCTACTGAAGCTGAAAATGATCCTTATGCAAGTGTGAAAAAATTTCGCAAAAAATTAGAAGAAAGTGGTAAAACCTATATTTCAATCTATGGCATAAATTGCAAATCAATGAAAGTGATTACAAAATAATTTCCTCAATAAACTCATTAAACTTATGTCATCAAATAGCTTGAGAATTTTTCGGAAATGGAATCGTATCCTTCATAGGGATATTGGTTATTTCTTTTTCGGATTAACTATTATATACTGTATTTCGGGAATTGCTTTAAACCATAAAAAAGACTGGAATCCCAACTATAACATTACGTATGAAGATTTCTCCATAAAAGAGGATCTTGATAAATCAACAATAAATCTTGATTGGGTAAAAGCTTTTTTAAAAAATTATCACGAAGAAGATCATTATAAAAAGCATTTTTTTCCAAATAATCATACACTTAAGATTTTTATTGATAATGGTTCGGTTACAATAGATCTGGCTTTAAAGGAAGGTTATATTGAAAAAATAACGAAAAGACCAATATTTTTTGAAGTTAACTTTCTGCACTATAATCCAGGCAAATGGTGGATGTGGTTTTCTGATTTATTCTGTATTGGGATGATAATTATTGCTATA
>CAIZXK010000618.1 GCA_903936865.1 uncultured Bacteroidales bacterium
CTGGCTGAAGATGCAGGGTTGAAAAAATATCTTGAATTAAGAGCCAACGCATTACTAAACAGCGATTATCTGGCAAGTGATATGGCATGGATGGATATGAAAACCAATGGCATAGACTTTGTGGTTGGTCCAATTGAAAATTACGAAGATGCATTATACGGTTATAAAGCAGCTTTTGAATCATTTGTTTTAATCAAAGACAAAGAATGGAGTAAAAAACTGGATAAATACATTTCATTTTTACCTGTTTTGCAAAAAGAACTTCCGGTAGATATCAAATACAAAAAAGAAGTTCCCGGTACATCGTCTGATTTAGGCGTTTATGATGCTGTTTATTATGGTGGCGATTGCAATTCGGGCAGCAAAACCATTGCCATTAACCTTCCAAACGACGAAAGAGTTCATCTTAAAAAAGGAAGCAGAAGATTGCAGTTGAAAAATTCAATGAAGGCTAAATTTGATAATATTTTAATGCCAATTGCTCAGAAACTTATCGAACCAAATCAGTTGGCAAATGTAAAATTTGATGCATTCTTTAACAATGTTATGTTTCATGAAGTTGCTCATGGATTAGGTATCAAAAATACAATCAATAAAAAAGGAGCTGTAAGAACTGCATTAAAAGATGTTTATTCATCTTGGGAAGAAGCTAAAGCTGACATACTTGGTTTGTATATGGTTAATAAATTAATTGAAAAAGGAGAAATTAAGGAATTAACCGCTGAAGATTGCTATGTAACCTTTATGGCAGGTATTTTCCGCTCGGTACGTTTTGGTGCCGCCAGTTCTCATGGTAAAGCCAATATGATGTGTTTTAATTTCTTCGAAAGCAATGGAGCTTTTAGCAGAAATACCGATGGATCATATAAAGTAGATTTTGCAAAAATGAAACTTGCTGTAAATGCCTGGGCAGAAAAAATTCTTGTTTATCAAGGTAATGGAGACTATGAAGGAGCGTTGGTCTATTTAAAGGATAATGCAACTATTAATGAACAATTACAAAAGGAACTGGATGCTTTAAAGACAGCAAATATACCGGTTGATATTGTTTTTGAACAAGGTAAAGAAGCATTGGGATTATAGTATTCAATGTTTTATATGAAAAGAGTCTGAAGTGAAAAAATAACTTCAGACTCTTTTTTTATTTCCTTAAATTTTGATTTTTATATCAATTGATAAACTTTACCGGGAAGACATTTAATAATTCCTTCCATTTCGAAATTAAGTAAAACTTCTGCAATTTTAGAAACATTTATACCAGTGTTAATACATAATTCATCGATAGATGTATTTGTTTTCAGGCTCATCAGGTCATAAATGGTTTGCTGATCGGGCGTTAATTCAATAAACAACTGTCGCTGTGCTGATTTCTTTGGCTTTTTGTTTGTTTCCCAACCCATTATATATAAAATATCCTCAGCAGATTGAATTAAAACTGCTTTGTTTATTTTAATCAAATGATTACATCCTTCTGAATATACATCTGTTAACTTACCGGGAACAGCAAAAACATCTCTATTATATGAATTTGCTATTTCTGCTGTAATAAGTGCACCACCTTTTTTGGCTGCTTCAACAATTACCACAGCATCTGCTATTCCTGCAATTATACGGTTTCTTTTCGGAAAGTTTTCCCTGTCAGGATTTGTTGTACTCATAAACTCGGTTAGTAAACCTCCGTTTTTTATCATTTTCTCAGCCAGGGATTTATTTGCATTTGGATAAACTCTATCCAAGCCATGTGCAAGTACTCCAATGGTTTGTAAATTATTTTCGAGAGCAGACTTGTGAGAATAGGTATCTACTCCGTAAGCCAAACCACTTGTAATTATAACATTATGAGAACTTAAATCCTTAATAATTTTCTTACAGATATCTTTGCCATATTCGGTAACATTTCTTGTTCCTACCACACTAATAATCTTTTCGGTATTAAGATCGGCATTACCCATGTAATAAAGCATCATCGGGCTATCAATGCATTGTTTCATGCGAATTGGATATGTAGAGTCCAGATAAAATAATGGCTTGATATTGTATTTTTCAATAAAAGCAATTTCCTTATCTACTTTTTCAAACATATCGTGATTGACAATTGCATTTACAAGATTTTCTCCAATTCCGGGAATCTTAAGTAAATTCGATTTTTTCTCTTTAAAAATTGCGTCAACACCTCCGCAGTACGAAACTAATTTTTTCCCGATAATATCGCCCACTCCGGGAATTAATGTTAGGGCTATTCTGTATCTTAACAAATCTCTTTAATTTTAATCGTCAAATTTACCTAATTATTTATAACTTTATCCAAAATTTGATAAAAACTTTGAAAAAAAGAAAAACCATACTTATTTGTCCGCTTGATTGGGGATTAGGGCACGCAACACGATGTGTTCCAATTATTAATAATTTAATCAGTTCTGGAGCTCATGTTATTATTGCTGCCGATAAGCGTCCTTTAGCTTTTTTAAAGAAGGAATTTCCAGATTTATCTGTAGTTAATTTTCCTGGTTATGATATTACTTATCAAAATAAAGGAAGTTTAGCTCTGAGAATGCTCTTGATTTTACCAAAAATTTTACA
The DNA here is from genome assembly GCA_903936865.1 of uncultured Bacteroidales bacterium. GTDB lineage: Bacteria > Bacteroidota > Bacteroidia > Bacteroidales > JACABE01 > JACABE01. The sequence goes on from CAIZXK010000618.1 coordinate 2,581, forward strand.
TGGAATTTACTATGAACATAAGTTGCTGAATAAAATTATTGAAGAATATTCCATTGATATTGTAATTTCTGATAATCGTTTTGGGCTTTGGAATAAAAAAGTAAAAACTATATTTATTACACATCAGGTACTTATAAAAAATCCCTTTAATTCAGTACGTATTGAAAAGTTATTTTATACGATAAACAAGTTTTTTATTAAAAATTTTGATGAATGCTGGATCCCTGATTTTGAAGGAGATGACAATTTATCAGGAGATCTTTCTCATAAATACAAATTACCGGTTAAGACGTTTTTTATAGGTCCATTATCACGCTTTAACGGTACTATTAGTGCAACTACTATTGAAGAAACTGATTTATTGGTTATACTTTCCGGACCAGAACCTCAGCGAAGTATTTTCGAGGAATTAGTTTTAAAAGAATTGTCTTCGAATGAGTTAAAAGCAATTGTTGTGAGAGGAATTCCGGAAGATAATTCAAATACAGGAAAACATATTGGGAATCTCAGTATTTACCCTCATCTTCCCACAGAAATTCTTCAGCAGTTAATTTTAAATTCCAGGCTTATACTTTGTCGTTCAGGATATTCTACTGTTATGGATTTGGCAGTATTAGGCAAAAAAGCAATACTTATTCCTACGCCTGGTCAAACTGAACAAGAATACCTGGCAACGTATTTTGTTTCAAAAAAATATTTTTATTCAATTCCTCAAAAGGCATTCAATTTAGATACAGTACTCTTAAAATCAGTAGATTTCAATGGAGTTAAGTTTTATAATGATTATTTGACTTTAAAGGAAAGGATATTTTATTTATTAAAAGAATAAATTATTCAAAGAATTTCCGTAAAATTGCAGCCATATTCTTAAAAAATGAATTTATTATTATCCAAGGAGTTACTATTTAAATTTTTGAAGTTTGGTATAGTTGGTGCTTCAGGTGTTATTATTGATTTTGGATTTACTTATCTTTGTAAAGAAATTTTCAAAATACAAAAATATGTAGCAAATGCCATTGGTTTTACGATAGCTGCCAGTTCCAATTATATTTTTAACCGTATCTGGACTTTTCATAGCCAAAATCCGGAAATAGGACTTGAATATGGAAAATTTTTATTTATTTCCTTAATAGGACTTGGAATTAATACGCTAATATTGTGGATATTGGTAAGTAAATTCAACAAAAACTTTTATGTTTCCAAGTTATTTGCAATAGCAGTAGTAACAATATGGAATTTCTTTGTAAATCTGATATTTACATTTAATTAGCCTTTCATCTACTCGATTACTATTTTTTGAGAAATTTTCTGATTATTACCTTCTAAAATAACAAAATATAATCCTTTTGAATATTCCTGAACATTTATTTCAATAAGATTATCAGTAGATTTTATTGTCTTTTCAAATACCTTTTTCCCATAGATATCTGTTAATGTTACTTCTTTATAAGAATAATTCTTATCCAGCAGAATATTGATTTTATTGTTTGCAGGATTTGGATATATGTTTATATTTGGATAGTTAGCAATTTCATTTGTGGTGATGTAAATCGGAACAAGCTGAACATCTTTAATAGTTGAAGTTTTATTTACAACACCTGAACTGATGGTTTTGGAATAATAACCAGGGGCAGAATATGTAACATTATAGTTACCTGCATAAATCGGACGATAATAATTACCCAAAGGGAGTGTTGAATAAACATGCGAGCTATCCATATCGTGCCCCTGAATAAACACGCTGGCTTTTAAAGGGATTCCTGTAATACTATCTGTCACAATTCCTTTTATTCCATACTGGCATTGTTCTAAATAATTAAGTAAAGAGCGATAATTGTAATTCCAGTAATTTGGCAAAGTAGAAGCTGCTGGTTTTTTTGTATTACTTATTTCCAGACAAAACTCACGACAATGTGCAAAATAATTCATATAATCCTGACGGCCACCAGTTATCTGATACCATGCATATCCATTTGTTACTCCATTATCCAGATCATCCAGATAACCAGCGATACCATTCACATGAACTGTGTCTGCATATTCTCTGCAAACATAATTCCACCAGTTGTTATCAGCGGGTAGTTGTGCCCATGTATCAAATGGATAGTTACAAACTTCTGCACCACCGTGAATATTGGCTGACATTGTAAATTGAATACTATCAGCTAATGCCATAAATGCCATTGTTTCAGGTTGCCATGCATTTCCATCAGGATGTTGACCATCATAAGGATCAGGAAAATTCCTGTTAAAATCTATTCCATTTGCATTATATCTTGTAGCACCTGCAACTGTGTTATTTCCTAATGCAAAAGTTCCATCCGGATTAGCCAATGGATTAATCCAGATCTCTGTATTATTTATGATAGATGTAATACGGGCATCGGTACCATAATTGCTTAAAAGATATTCTATTAATCTAAGCATTAAGATATATCCGGTAAGTTCATCACCATGCATGGATGAAGTATAGAGAAATTTGGGTTCATTTTCATTTACATCCGGATTATCAGATATTTTTACAAAAAGTAGCTTTCTTCCACTTGCTAATGTTTTGATGCTAAATGATCGGCAAAGATTAGGAAAATTTGTTTGAAATTTAGACATCAAACTATCATAAGCATTATAGGTAGGATAAAAATTCCAAGCCTGAATATCCTTATAATTAAGATTATCCAGCATATTATAATCAGTTTCCTCTTCTTTATCATTTATTAGTTGATATTCATATCCTAATTCTAAAAACTTTAAAAATTCTTTTTTATTTGCATAAGCATATATATAGTTATCTTTAACATTATCAATTGATATAATGCGAGTTAACTTGCTTATTTCTGCACGTGACTGTATTTGAAATTTAAATTGAATTTCCTTTTTCACACCAAATAATTTATCTGCTTTTTCAGATAAATTTTGTGCTGAAATAGGTAGAATTGCAAATAATGCAATAAATAAAAAAGAATAAAGAGTTTTCATTTTTCTCAGATTAGATTTTATTCTGTAAAATTAATACTATTTTTTTTGATTTTAATAATTGTACTAAAAAATCAGAATGTAAATTATAAAAATCCCAAATCAAGCTTGGCTTCTTCCGACATCATTTCTTTATCCCAGGGTGGTTCGAAAACAATTTCCACTTCAGCACTTTTAATCCCTTCAACAGAGCATACCTTTTCGCGGACTTCTTCGGGTAAACTTTCAGCAACCGGACAATTAGGTGCTGTTAAAGTCATTTGGACATAAGCTGTAAAATCTTCATTTACTTTAACTTCGTATATTAATCCTAAATCGTAAATATTTACAGGAACTTCTGGATCATAAATGGTTTTCAACACATTAACAATTCCTTGTTCATACATTCTTAATTCTTCTTTCAGATCCATTTTTATGTTTTGTTAAATTGTTATAATTCAGACGATTATTTTTGTTCGTATTTTGTCTTAAAAACCAGAGCATAAAGTTTCATTTGTTTCATCATAGCCAAAAGACCATTTGAACGGGTTGGTGAAAGATGTTCTTTTAGGCCAATTTTATCAATAAAATCAAGGTTTGCATCTATAATATCCTGTACCTTTTGACCAGACAAAGCCCTGATCAATAAATATGCAATTCCTTTTGTAATAACTGCGTCACTATCTGCTTTGAAAAAAATTTTTCCATCGATATATTCAGCACTTAGCCATACTCTCGATTGACAACCAACAATTAAATTGTTGTCAACTTTATATTTTTCATCTATCATCGGGCATTCTCTGCCCATTTCAATTACATAATTGTATTTATCCATCCAGTCGTCAAAACTTTGAAATTCTTCAACTATTTGATTACCTATTTCTTGAATTGTCATTTTTTTTTACTTAAAATTAGTTGAGACTATTTTTTAAAATTATCTATTTTAATCTATTTCAAAAAAACTAATGCCTTTATCGTTTTTGCCATCATTGATTTCTCCAAAGAAATTCTCATCCATTTTAATATCAAAGGTTTTAGCATCAAGATATTGGGCAGTAATTTTTACTTTATTATCTTCAGTAACTTTTATTTTTACATAGTTATAAACAAATCCGTCACCTTTTGGATATTTTATTAATTTTGATTCGGAAAATACAACAAAAGCAAGTTTGTTTTTAACAGCTTCCTTTGCAAAATATTCATAAACTCCCAGATTCATACCACCGATGGCATCAGGTACTTTTTCCTGTTCTTCGTTGTCACTGATTAACTTACACTTTTTGTAAAATGCAACCATCCGAACTTGTTTTCCTGAATTTAAGGATGTCATTAAGTCTTCAAAACTTTTTAATTGTTTTTGAGCAAAAATAGTGGTTGAAATAAAAAACAATAGTAGTAAAACTGAACTTATTTTCTTCATAATATATTCATTTAATAAAAAATACAAATTTGAACCTATTCAAACATTTCTTTTACTTTTTTAACAGCAGTAATTAAAACATCAATTTCTGCTTTGGTATTATAAAACGCAAATGAAGCCCTTATTGTTCCCTGAATTTTATAGATATCCATAAGTGGTTGAGCACAATGATGTCCAGTGCGTACCGCAACCCCAAAATGATCAATTATTGTGCCCGCATCAAAAGGATGAATATTGCCAATCAAAAAAGATAGAACAGCTGATTTGTGTTTGGCTGTTCCATAAATCCTGATTCCATCAATTTTTGAAACTTCATTCGTAGCATATTGCAATAAATCGTCTTCATATTTAGAAATATTTTCAATACCAAGTTCACTTACATAATTTAAAGCTGTTTCTAGTGCCAATACATCTCCAACATTTGGGGTTCCTGCTTCAAACTTAAAAGGCAAATCGTTATAGGTAGTCTTTTCGAAAGTAACCACTTTAATCATTTCTCCACCACCATGATACGGAGGCATTGCATCCAGCCATTTCGCCTTTCCATATAAAACACCAATTCCCATTGGAGCATAAATCTTATGTCCCGAAAAACAATAAAAATCACAATCCAAATCCTGGACATCAACAGGTGAATGAGCAATTCCCTGTGCTCCGTCAATTAATACGGGAATATTGTATTCATGAGCTTTGCTAATAATTTCCTTAATGGGATTTATTGTACCCAACGCATTAGAAACATGTGTAACTGCAATGATTTTAGTCTTTTCTGATAGCAAATCTTCAAAAGCTTTCATATTAAGTTCGCCATTTTCGAAAAATGGAATTACTTTCAGTATGGCTCCTTTTTCTTCACAAATCATTTGCCATGGAACAATATTTGAATGATGCTCCATAGCTGAAATAATCACTTCATCCCCTTGATTAATAAACTTTTTGCCAAAAGACTGAGCAACTAAATTTATACTTTCAGTGGTTCCTCGAGTGAAAATTATTTCCGAAGAACTGTTAGCATTTATAAAAATTTTTACAGTTTCTCTTGCATTTTCAAAGGCTAAGGTAGCTTTTTGGCTTAAGGAATGAACACCACGATGTATATTGCTATTCTCATTGGAATAATAGTTAGCAATCGTATCAATCACACATTGAGGTTTTTGATTTGTAGCGGCATTGTCGAAATATACCAAAGGTTTGCCATGCACTTTTTGCTGCAATATGGGAAAATCTGCTCGTATTTTATTACTATCTAACATGTTGTAACTCTATTTCTTTTTAGCTGTTGTTTTGGCAGTTGATGCTTTGGTTGTTTTTTTGGCAGCAGTTTTGGCTGGTGCTTTTCTGGAAGTTTTTTTAGGAGCTTTTCCGCTTTCTAAAGCAATGTTCAAACAATCTGCTAGAGTAAGATCCTTTGCTTCTTTTTCACCGGTAATTTTATAATTGTCTTTACCAATTTTTATATAAGCTCCATATCTGCCACTTAGAATTTTTACTTCAGGATTTTCTGAAAATTCTTTCAATGCTTTTTCCGATGTTTTCTTTTTCTTTCCCTGAATGTATTCAATGGCTTCTTCCAATGTTAAGGCCAACAAATCCTGAGATTTAGCAACAGGGAAATTTGATTTGTTATGTGTAATATAAGGTCCGAATTTTCCGATTGAAACTACAACATCGTTTTTCTCATATTCACCCAGATTTTTTGGAAAATGTTGTGAAAGTTCATTTTTAGCAAAATCAGTAATTCGTTTAGCTTTAATGATTTCTATACATCTTTCTTCAGAAACATCATAAGGATCATCGTTTTTTGTAAGCGAATAAAATTTACTGTCGTGGCGAATGTAAGGGCCAAATCTTCCTATTGCAACTGTCATTTCCAACTCTTCAAAAATGCCTGAAATTCTTGGTAAATCAAATAAAGACAATGCATCATCTAACGTAATGCTATCAATACTCTGACCTTTTTTCAGACCTGCAAATTTTGGTTTTTCCTCCGATTGTGTATCGCCAATCTGAGCCATGGCCCCAAATCTTCCGATTTTTACATAAATATTTTTATTTGTTTTAGGATCAACACCTAATAATCTCTCTCCTTTTACTCTTTCTGATTCTTTTAATGTTTTTTCAACTGTTTCGTGAAATGGTTTATAAAATTCGCTGATCATTTCGTTCCAAACCAATGCACCCTCAGCAATTTCATCAAATTCCTTTTCAACTTCGGCAGTAAAATTATAGTTTAAAATACTTTCAAAATTCTGAACCAGAAATTTATTAACGACTGAACCAATATCTGTTGGAAAAAGTTTTGCCTTTTCAAAACCTGTTTTTTCAGTTTTCTCTGCTTCGTTTATTTTATTGTTTTTCAGTGTAATCAAGTCAAATTTACGAATTAAACCATCCCTATCTTCCTTTACTACATATTCGCGTTTCTGAATAGTTGAAATAGTTGGAGCATAAGTAGATGGACGACCTATTCCTAACTCTTCAAGTTTTTTTACCAAACTTGCTTCTGTATATCTTGCAGGATGTTGAGTAAAACTTTGCGTTGCAGTGCATTCATTTAAAACTAATTTTTCTCCTTTTTTTACCGGAGGAAGTAATCCTTTCTGATTTTCCTCATCCTCATCATCATTCGATTCTAAATAGACTTTCAGAAAGCCATCAAACTTTATTATTTCTCCTTTTGCTACAAAATTTTCAGAACGGTTATCTATATCAATGGTGATATTAGTTTTTTCAAGTAAAGCATCACTCATTTGCGATGCAATAGTTCTTTTCCAGATTAAATCGTACAAACGTTTTTGAGATGCATCCCCATTAATGTTTTGATTGTTAAAATAGGTTGGACGAATTGCTTCATGTGCTTCCTGAGCTCCTTTTGTTTTTGTTGTGTATTTTCTAACCTTAACATAATCAGATCCATAAAGTTTTTCTACTTCTTCCTTAGCCATCGATAGTGCAAGGTTGGATAGATTTACAGAATCCGTTCTCATATATGTAATAAACCCTGATTCATAGAGTTGTTGTGCAACTACCATGGTTTTTGCAACTGGAAAACCTAATTTCCTACTAGCTTCCTGTTGTAAAGTAGAAGTTGTAAATGGGGGTGCAGGTGATTTCTTTGCTGGTTTGGTTTCAACATCAGCAATTGTGAAAATTGCCTTGATACAATCATTTAAAAACCTGATAGCGTCTTCTTTCTTTTCAAAACGTTTAGATAGCTCTGCGGATATTGTTGCTGTTTTTACATCAAAAATTCCAACTATTTTGTAAAAGGAAGTAGTAGTAAAATTTCTGATTTCTTCTTCACGTTCAACAATTAATCTAACTGCAACTGATTGAACGCGACCTGCTGATAATGCGGGTTTAACCTTTTTCCATAAAACGGGTGAAAGTTCATATCCAACCAATCTGTCTAAAACTCTGCGAGCTTGTTGTGCATTTACCAAATTTATATCTATAGTTCGTGGGTTTTCAACAGCATGTGTTATTGCTGTTTTTGTTATCTCGTTAAAAACAATACGTTTTACTTTTTCTTCTTTTAAATCCAATGCTTCCATTAAATGCCATGAAATTGCTTCTCCTTCACGGTCTTCGTCGGAAGCTAACCATACTATATTTGCGGCTTTTGCCAATTTCTTCAATTCATTTACTGTTTTAACTTTATCAGGTGATATTTCATATTGAGGTGTAAAATTATTCTCAATGTCTATACTGATAGTTTTTTTTGATAAATCCCTCACATGACCAAAACTGGATTTAACAATAAAATCTTCTCCTAAAAACTTCTCTATTGTCTTCGCTTTTGCAGGAGATTCAACTATTACAAGATTTTTCGACATAAATTCTCTATTAATATATAATTGTATAAAAACAGCACAAAATAAAACATAAAATTTCTAATAGACTGAATATTTTTATATAAATATTTTTAAAACTTTAATTTTTATAGTTTTTAGTTACCTTTGCACAGCCTGAATACATAGATTCAATGATTTGATTATATTGTAATTACATTTATTAAATAACAAAATAAACAGTTTATTGTTTAGGCTAATAATTTTTAATAAAAACGAAAGAAGTGGATTCAAAAAAAGTTTTTATAGAAACCTATGGCTGTCAAATGAATTTTTCTGATAGTGAAATAGTAGGTTCTATAATGAAATCAATAGATTACGAATTAACAACCGATATAAATCAAGCATCTGTTATTTTTTTAAATACGTGTTCAATACGTGATAATGCAGAGCAAAGAGTAAATAGAAGACTCAAGGAATTAAGATCTTACAAAAAGAAAAATCCGGATTTGAAAATTGGTCTTTTAGGTTGCATGGCAGAGAGATTGAAAGAACAAATTTTTAATGAAGAAGCAGTTGACCTGATAGTGGGACCTGATGCCTATCGGGATTTGCCCAACTTGCTAAACATTACAGAAAGTGGGCAGAAAGCTGCCAATGTTTTGCTTTCGGAAGAAGAAACCTATTCTGAAATTGAACCGGTTCGTTTGGATAACAATGGTATTTCGGCTTTTATATCCATAATGCGTGGATGCGAAAATTTTTGTACTTATTGCGTTGTGCCCTACACTCGTGGAAAAGAAAGAAGCAGAAATCCGGAAACAATAATAAACGAAGCAAGAAATCTATTTGATACTGGTTATCGTGAAATTACACTCTTAGGGCAAAATGTAAATTCATATCATTGGCAGGATGATGAAAATATGAATTTTGCTAAACTACTCGAAAGTATTGCTTTAATAAATCCATTGTTAAGAGTTCGTTTTGCAACCTCACATCCTAAAGATATTTCAGACGAATTGTTACATACCATTGCCCGGAATGAAAATATTTGTAAGGCTATACATTTGCCGGTTCAATCGGGTAGTTCAGAGGTGCTTAAAAAAATGAACCGCAAATATACACGCGAATGGTATATGAATAGAATTGAAGCCATACGGACAATAATTCCTGATTGTGCAATTTCAACAGATATTATTGCAGGTTTTTGTGGCGAAACAGAGGAAAACCATCAGGATACATTGTCTTTGATGAAATGGGTTGGTTTTGATTATGCTTTTATGTTTAAATATTCCGAAAGACCTGATACTGTTGCTGCCAAAAGATTTGAAGACAATATTCCAGAGGATATTAAAAGTCGTCGATTGGACGAAATAATAGAATTGCAAAAGGAATTATCATCTGCAAGCAATAAAAACGACATTGGAAAAAC
>CAIZXK010000619.1 GCA_903936865.1 uncultured Bacteroidales bacterium
AACCGATTCACAGGGATCAACAGATTATACTACTACCAATTATACAAGCAACCATATCTTTGTCAAAGTTCGCAATACCAACATCTTATAATAATTTAACGTAGTATTGCTATTAGAATCAACTAATTTATAATAGTAATTCAGGTGAGGTTTTAAATTAAAAAAGACCGAAGCTGCAAAGACATCTCCGGTCTTATATTTTTTAATAAGGATTTTTAAATTGAAATTCTACGAAAAAAAAGCAATTTTTTAGAAGTCCTACCATTATTTTAATTCAGCCAAAGCTGCTTTAATACGTTTAACGGCTTCAATCAGGTTTTCTTTTGAAGTAGCATAGGAAAAACGAACACAATTGGGATCGCCAAAGGCTGCTCCGGAAACTAATGCAACAAATACTGTATTTAAAAGATACATGCACAAATCCTCACCACCCTCAATAATGGTATCACCATAAGATTTGCCATAATAATAAGATACATCCGGGAAAACATAAAAAGCACCTTGTGGTTCATTTGTTTTAATTCCAGGAATTTCCTTTAATAATGAAATCATTAAATCGCGTCTTTCCCTGAAAGCCTGCAACATCTTAGCCAGATCTTCAGATTCCCGTGGATTGCACTCCACTGCACATAAAGTGGCACGTTGGGCAATGGAACTTGGAGCAGAAGTAATTTGTCCCTGCAATTTATCGCAAGCTTTTGCAATAAAAGTTGGTGCACCCATATAACCAATTCGCCAGCCTGTCATTGCAAATCCTTTTGAAACGCCATTTACGGTTATAACCTTATCTTTTACACAATCGAACTGTGCAATACTTTCATGCTTACCACCAAAATTAATCAGTTCATAAATTTCATCGGCAAGAATATAAATATTATCATATTTGCATATAACCTCAGCAATTTCTTTTAACTCCTCTTTTGTGTAAACAGAACCCGTTGGATTACAAGGACTGCTAAACATAAATAGCTTTGTTTTTGGAGTAATGGCAGCTTCAATCTGTTTTGCTGTAACTTTAAAATCCTGCTCGATAGGTGCATTGATATAAACAGCTTTTCCTTCAGCTAGTTTAATGATTTCTTTGTAAGATACCCAATATGGTGCTGGTACAATTACCTCATCCCCTGGATTTACCAGACTCATCACTACATTTGCCAACGATTGTTTGGCTCCATTGGATACTACAATCTGATCGGGTTTAAAATCAAGATTATTATCTCTTTTAAACTTGCGGCAAATTGCCTGACGTAAATCAAGATAACCAGAAACTGGTGTATAATGTGAAAAATTATCGTCAATGGCTTTTTTGCCAAATTCTTTGATATCCATTGGAGTATCAAAATCGGGCTCGCCAATGCTAAGATTGATAACATTATGTCCGAGAGCGGATAATTCCCTGCTCTTTTGTGTCATTGCCAGTGTTTCCGACTCAGAAAGACTGTTTAGTCTGTTTGATAAAATATTCATATGTATTTGGTTTTTCTTTTGAAAGACAAAATTAAATAAAAAATAAAACTAAGCTTCATCTTTTTTTATTTTTTCCTTAAATCCGCAAATAAAAAATTTATTGCCCGCGAATTATACGAATTACGCAAATTTTATAAAATAATTAATTGACAGAAAAAATCCATAACTATCATTTAATAAAGAACTAATAAAAATTCTTGCGGATTTTAGGAATAATAACATTGCTCTGCTAAACCATTATATTTTGCTGATATCAGGAACTTTGACAAAGTTACCTTTTGGAGTTAATATGCTATTAATCAATTGAAGAAATTTTGAAAGATAAACTTTGTCAACGTCTAACGTACTATTAAATACACGAATCTTCTGAAATTAAATTTTGGGGCAATCCCAACGACTCCAATTCATATAGGAAAAGGCAAAATAAGAACCTTTAAAAATAATCATGAATTATTCCCGATAAATTTTAAGAATATTGTAATTTTGGCAATTCTAAAAAAAATAGCTTTCTATGTGGACTTATCTGGTTAGATTGATTTTACGAAAACGATTCTGGAATGTACTGGTAATTGTACTTATAACCCTGTTTATGGGATATAAGGCCACGAAAGTACAAATGTCGTATGAAATGGCAAAAATGTTGCCTGCAACCGATTCAGTGAATATCGTTTATGAAAATTTCAGGAAACAATTTGGCGAAGACGGGAGCGTACTTTTTGTCGGGATAAGAGACAGCAGTCTTTTTCAGCTGAAAAAGTTTAATGCCTGGCACGATTTAACATATAAAATCAAAGAAATTGATGGTGTTGAGGAAGTACTTTCTCTTTCCAGGCTTTATTATCTTACCAAAAACGATAGCAGCAAAAAATTTGATTTTAAACCGGTAGTTCAATACAAACCACGAACTCAGGAGGAACTGGATAGTATAAGGAAAATCATTGATAACCTGCCTTTTTACGAAGGCTTGCTTATAAATCGTGAAACAAGGGCCACCCTGATGATGATAACGCTGGATAAAAAGAAATTAAACACCAAAAACAGGATTGAACTCATCAATGACATAAAAGCTGACGTGGATGCATTTGCCATTAAACAGGGAATTGAGGTTCATTATTCGGGTTTGCCTTATATAAGAACGGTAACTTCCAGAAAAGTGGAAACCGAACTGAAAATGTTTGTACTGCTTTCGCTTCTCATCGCTTCAATGGCTTTGTATTTCTTCTTCAGATCTTTTAAAGCGGTTATTTTTCCTATGCTTATTGTCATAATAACAGTAGTTTGGGCAATGGGATTGATTTCTATTTTAGGTTATAAAATTACCATTTTAACCGGAATTATTCCACCGCTTTTGATTATTATTTGTGTTGAAAATTGTATCTTTTTCCTTAATAAATATCATCACGAATTCAGGGCACATGGGAATAAGGTTAAGGCATTATCGCGAATTGTAACAAGAATAGGAACCGCAAATTTACTTACCAATGCAACAACTGCTGTTGGTTTTGCAACATTTATTGTAACCGGCAATAAAATTCTGATAGAATTCGGTATAGTGGCTTCAATTACGATAATGTCAACTTTTATCCTGACATTGGTTTTGATTCCGATATTTTTCAGCTACCTTGCTCCACCCGAATTACATCATATCAAACATCTTGATAATAAGACCATCAATAGATTTCTGGCTTGGATAGAAAATACGGTAACCTATAAAAGGAAAATAGTTTATCTGGTAATGATAATTACCCTTGGAATTGGAATATATGGTGTTACCTTGCTAAAAACAACCGGAAATATAGTAGATGATATTCCGCAAAAAGATCCATTATATGTTGATTTGCTGTTTTTTGAGGAAAATTTTAAGGGAATTATGCCTTTTGAAATTTCGGTAGATACCAAAAAGGACAAAGGGGTAATGCGTCTTTCTGTAATTCGCAAAATAGACGAGTTGCAAAAAGTAATTCATTCGTATCCCGAATTTTCAAAACCCATTTCTATTGCAGAAGTAGTAAAATTTTCAAAACAGGCTTTTTACAATGGAAATCCTGAATACTATCAGCTACCCGATAACAGCGAAATGAGTTTTATGGCCGAATACCTGCCAAAATTTAACAGCAAAAAGAGAACACTGATGAACTCATTTGTTGATACCAACTTGCGGGTTTGCAGAATAAGTGTTCAAATGGCTAATATTGGAACCAATGATATCAAAAGAATACAGGAAGATTTGAGACCAAGAATCGACAGTATTTTTAATCCTGAAAAATTTGATGTGAAAATTACCGGAACCAGTGTTGTGTTTTTAAAAGGAACCAATTATCTGATAAAAAACCTTATTCAAAGTTTGATTCTGGCAATATTTTTAATTGCCTTATTGATGGCAGTTCTGTTCAGTTCGATTAGAATGATCATTTTATCGTTAATTCCCAACTTAATACCTCAGCTTTTTACAGCCGCCTTAATGGGATATTTCGATATTTCGATAAAACCATCCACCATTTTGATATTTAGCATTGCATTGGGAATATCGGTTGACAATACCATTCACTTTTTGTCGAGGTACAGGCTTGAACTAAAAATAAACAAGGGCAATATTCGTGAATCCGTATTATTTGCCTTAGGTGAAGCAGGTTATAGCATGATTTATTCTTCTGTGGTTTTATATTTTGGATTCTCCATTTTTATGTTATCCACTTTTGGAGGAACGCAGGCTATGGGTTTATTAATCTCATTTACATTGCTTTTGGGTATAATATGTAATTTGTTTTTATTGCCATCGCTTTTGCTGAGTTTAGAAAACAAGATAATTTCAAAAAGATTTAAAAAACCTTTGGTTGAGTTTTACGATGAAAATGAAGAAATTAATAATGAAATAAAAAATTGATTTCTTTCGTTAGTAAAAATTATATTACTTTTATCACAAAATTCTATAAGTTGGATATTTATACAAAAAAACGTCGTTGGAAATGGATACTGTTTTTATCAGCAGTAGTAATTGTTATCATATCCTTATGGTACACAAATACTTTAGTAAAAAAAATAGCCAACGATGAGCGGAATAAAGTTAAAATCTGGGCAGAAGCCATTCAGCGTAAAGCCAACCTCGTAAATTATACAGATGTTTTTTTCGGCAAAATAAAACAGGAAGAACGCAAAAAGGTGGAACTTTGGGCCGAGGCTTACAAAAAGCTGATGAATCCCGAACCAAATGAAGATTTAACGCTCTATTTGAAGATAATTTCAGAAAACACGAATATACCTGTAATTGTAACCGATAAAAATTTTAACATCCAACTCAGCAGAAATACCGAATTTAATCCCGATACTGTAAAAGTGTTACAAGGAGTATTGCTTGAGGAATATTCGCAGTTTGACCCCATCATGTACAGCGAGTACAATATTGTTTTTTATCTTTTTTACAAAGAATCAAAGCTTTATACCGGTTTAAGATCTGTTTTAAACGATCTGATTAAATCATTTTTTTCGGAAGTGGTTGATAATTCACTTTCAGTACCGGTAGTAATTGTTGATAGTCTGAATCAGAATTTGATTGCTTCCGGCAATATCAATCAAAGCATTCTGAAAGATTCAATTACATTGAAACATGCGCTCGATAAAATGGCATTCGATAATACTCCCATCGAAGTAAATATAGTTGGAACAGGTAAAAAATTCATTTATTATGAAAACTCTTTTTTACTTACACAGCTTAAATATTACCCATATATTCAGTTAGTTATCATTGGCTTATTCTTATTGATTTCTTATTTCCTTTTCAGCACCTCACGCAAATCGGAGCAAAATCAGGTATGGTTAGGTATGTCGAAAGAAACGGCACATCAACTCGGGACACCGCTTTCTTCACTAATTGCCTGGTTAGAAATGCTTAAAATGAATGGGATTGAAAAAGAAATGACCGACGAAATTGAAAAGGATATTCAAAGATTGGAAACTATTACAAAAAGGTTTTCAAAAATTGGTTCCGAACCTGAGTTAACAAAGGAAAATATTGTTGAAGTTACCAAAAAAGGGATTTCCTATCTGATTACCCGCTCACCCAAAAAAGTTAAATATATTATTAACTTACCGGAAGACAAGATAATAAATATACCACTTAATCCACATCTTTTCGATTGGGTAATCGAAAATTTATGTAAAAATGCAATTGATGCCATGGGTGGCGAAGGTGTAATCAGAATTGAAATGTTTGAGGATGACAAATTTGTATATATCGACATCAGCGATACAGGGAAAGGAATCTTAAAAAAGAATTTCAAAACCGTTTTCCACCCCGGTTACACTTCCAAAAAGAGAGGTTGGGGGTTGGGATTGTCTTTATCAAAAAGAATAATCAATGAATACCATTCGGGTAAAATCTTTATAAAATCATCTGCTGCCAATAAGGGGACCACATTTCGCATAATGCTTAAAAACAAAGCATAATGGCTGGTATTTATCTTCACATTCCTTTTTGCACTCAAAAATGCCACTATTGTAATTTCTTTTCACTGGCTTCAAAAAAAAACACAGCAGCTTTTGTATCTGCAATTTGCAATGAAATTGTATTGCAAAAGGATTATTTGCAAAATGAAATCATTTCAACAATTTATTTTGGTGGAGGTACCCCTTCCTTGCTTAATAATAGCGATTTAAAGAATATTTTTGAAAATGTTTTTTCTACATTCAAAATTGAGGAAAATGCAGAAATTACACTCGAAGCCAATCCTGATGATTTGAAAATTGATAAAATAAAAGAATTGTCAGATTCACCCATTAATCGCTTAAGCATTGGAATTCAATCGTTTTTTGATGATGATTTGCAATTTTTAAATCGTTCACATTCTTCTAATCAAGCTTCCGAAGCTATTTTTAACGCGCATAAGCAAGGATTGTCGAATATTTCCATCGATTTAATTTACGGTATTCCCACCCTGACAGATAAAAAGTGGAAAGAAAACATCAAAATAGCCATCGATTCAGGAGTTCAACATATTTCCGCATACAGCCTTACCGTTGAAGCAAATACAGCTTTTGATCTGTTTATAAAAAAAGGAAGAATTAAAGCTCCCGAAGAAGAACAAGCTGCTCGGCAGTTTGAAATTCTGATGGATACAATGAATAATCAAGGATTTATCCATTATGAAATTTCAAATTTTTGTAAGGAAGGATTTTTTTCCAGACACAACAGTAATTATTGGAAACAGCAGAAATACCTGGGCTTAGGGCCTTCAGCTCATTCTTTTGATTTGGATTCCCGACAATGGAATGTTGCAAATCTACAGCAATACATTCAATCCATCAATGCAGGAAATATCCCTTTCGAAAAAGAGATTTTAACAGCCTCGCAAAAATATAATGAATACATAATGACAGGTTTACGAACTATCTGGGGTGTAAATTTAAAGGAAGTCAAACTTAAATTCGGAGAAGAATTTTTATCATACCTAAACAAAAACAGTCAAAAATACATAGCTGATAAAACCATGGAACTAAAAGAGAATGCGTTGATTTTAACTGAAAAAGGCAAATTCCTGGCTGATGGCATTGCTTCTGATTTATTTATCGATTGATATTTTCAATACACTTTTAAACTTTTATTTGTAGCGATAGCACGAACTTTGACAAAGTTAGATTAGTTTGCATAATACATTAATAATCTATTGATTAATTTTTTGTAGAATAACCCTTTGTCAAAGTTTACCAAACTATTGTAGTTTGAAAGTAAAAATCAGGTGTCTTTTGCCATTTTAGAAACTGTTACTGTTGAGAAAACATTAAGAACTCTTATTCTGAGCAATTGCAACAAATATCAATTGATTTCCGGTTTTGTATCAATCTATTTCTGAATGTATGATAGGATTTGCTTTTCCAGATTTCTTTAAAGGATTGAGTTTTTAATTTACCCATTACATGAATTGCATCTTTATCAAAACAACAGGGAACTACCCTCCCATCCCATGTTATTACTGCTGATTGCCACATTCTCAAACAGCTGTTTTTACTACGTTTCTTTAAGATATATTTATCTTCCGCAGTTTTTTTATACCTCGAATATTTTTCATTGATTGGTATAAGCGGATTGCCATTTTCAAAATTATAAATCTGAGCCGTTTTAATCTGAATTTCATCTACATCCAACGCTTTTCCTAATTTCTTAACCTCGTCTATCTGATGCTCATTAGTTGCAAAAACAATAAACTGAAGAATAATATAAGGATGATGAGCTTTCATTTCTTTTCTGGCTTCGGTCAGATTCCTGATTCCTTCAATAACTTTGTGAAAATCACCTCCGTTTCGATAACTCTGATAAGTTTCATTATCAACACCATCCAGAGATATTATAAGTCGGTTTAAGCCAGATGCAATCGTAGCTTCTGCATTTTTTTTCGATAAAAAATGAGCATTGGTTGAAGTGGCAACATAAATTTTATTTTTACGGGCTATTTTTACCAGCTCGAAAAAAGCGGGATGCAAATAAGGCTCTCCCTGAAAATATAACGTCAGATAAACCAGATGATTCTTTAATTCATCAATTGTTTTTCCGAAAAATTCCAGATTGATTTTTCCCGTTGGACGACTAAAGGCTTTATTTCCCGAAGGACATTCGCTGCAACTCAAATTGCAAGTTGTTGTAGGCTCAATAGAAACACTGAATGGCAGCCCTTTATGATAAACAATTTTGAAAAGATTACTGAATAAAAAACTAAAACGGATCAAAAATAAGTTGAAAATTTTCTTAAAACTTAAACAACCAATAAATTGAAAAACATCAACTAATTTTACAGTATATTTCATCCGTTTATAATTTAATAGTAAAGGACAGATGGAATTCTTCAAAATAAGTATTCAGGAGAACAGGATTTATTTTTACGGTTTTTTTCATTATAATTTTTCGGTAAGTTTCTGAACGAATTTCAATTGCGATAAGAATTCTTTAGCCACAATTCTTAAAAAAGTATAAGTAGGAATGGCTAAAACCATTCCGGATATTCCGGCTATACTCCCAGCCATTAATATCACCAGAAAAATTTCCAATGGATGCGCTTTAACACTGTTTGAATATATAAGTGGTTGCAAAACAAAATCATCTATAATCTTTACAATTCCATAAACAAGCAGAATCTGAAATGCAATTTGTAAAATATCAGCATGAACATTGGCACTTAATGCCGTTGTAATTCCAAAAACCAAAGCTACTATCGTCCCGATAATGACTCCAATATAGGGAATTATTACCATAATACCACCAATAAAAGCAATTAGTAATGCATTATTAATTCCGATAACGGACAGACCAATCCATAATAATATTGTCATCAAAATCATTTCGATCAACAGCCCGATAAAATATCGCGAAATATGTTTGCGTGAACTGATTAACACATGTTTTAACTCCGTTTGATATTCCTCAGGAGTAAAAAGCATAAGTACATGGTTGAACATATTGGCATCTTTTAAAAAGAAAAAGGTGATAAATAAAATGGAAAATATTGAAATCAAAAAACTTCCGGCAAAGCTTAGCAAAGTGGTAAAAGTATCTGAAAAATTAATCATCTGTAACAGTTTCATTATTTTTTCACTTAACAGGGTTTCCAATGTTTGATTGGCAGCAATGATATTATACGTTCTCAAATAGGTTTCAACTGTATTTATCGGCTCTTGATATATCAAAGTAATTGTTTGAAGATCAATAGATGAAATTACTTTTGCTTCATTTACCAACACAGGGATCAACAAAACAAAAAACATACAAAATATGGAAGTTAAAAACAATAACACCAAAAAAGCGGATAAGGCAGCTGGTAGATTTAATTTTTTTAACCTGATATTGTTCATCCAATTAACTATTGGTCTACCGATCATTGATAAAACCAGTGCTATCAATATAAAAAATACGATCGTTGAGAAAAACCACAGCGAAAATGCTACAATTGTAAGCAGTATTGAAATAATGAGTATTTTATTGTTTCTTTTCATTTTAAAATAATTAGAATGAATTCGTCAGTTGATTTATATAGATTTCAAAAATCGAAATTCAATAAAGAAAAGGCAATTTTTAAATTCATGTTAAGAATCACAAAAATAATAGATTTATCAATAACATTTGAAAATTGTTTTTGAAAACAGAAAAATTAAATTTAAATTTGATTATCGTTTTTCATTTTCTGCACAAAGATTCCAAAATCTGTTTTATCTTTGTCTTTATTTTTACAACATGAACGATTTAAAAATTTCATTTATACAAAGCGATTTAATCTGGGAAAATCCCGAGCAAAATATTGCTGATTTCGATTCAAGAATTGCAACTATTACAGAGATTCCGGATATTATCATTTTACCGGAAATGTTTAATACAGCTTTTTCCATAAATCCTGATTATGCAGAAACCATGACTGGAAAAACAATAAACTGGATGAAAACCAAAGCATCGGAATGTAATTGTGTAGTTGCCGGCAGTTTGCTGATCAAAGAAAATGGAATGCTTTTTAATCGGCTCGTATGGATGCAAGCCAATGGCAATTGCTTTACTTACGACAAACGTCACCTTTTCAGGATGAGCGAAGAATTTAAGATTATTAACAGGGGCAATAAAAAAACGATAGTTGAACTAAATGGATGGAAAATCAATCTGAATATTTGTTATGATCTTCGCTTCCCTGTATGGACTAAAAATACTTTCAATGATTATGAATATGAATATGATTTGCTGATAAATGTAGCCAATTGGCCGGCAAGCCGTTCACTTATCTGGCAAACATTATTAAAGGCAAGAGCTATTGAAAATCAAGCTTATGTAGTAGGAATAAACAGAATAGGGAAAGATGGTTTTGGAACTTCGCACTCAGGCGATTCCATGATTATTGATCCCATTGGAAATGTATTGCTGAAAGCCGAAAATGATAAAGAAGTCATCCAAACACTTACGGTTTCCAAAGCAGAGTTAATTGAATTCCGTGCTAAGTTTACCGTTGGATTGGATTGGGATAAATTTGAAATTAGCTATTAGGGGTTCTATAATTAGATTTTTTGAGGCGAACAAGATTTTAAAAACCGCAGTTTACTAATGTAAATGAAGATTTTAAAAATTGAAGTCCAACGAAGAAAAAGCAATTTTTAGAAGTCACGTTATGATTAAAGAAATTTCAAATCCTGTCATTCATTATTTTACCTGTTGAAAGAAGCTTGTCGAGATATTTTTCAGTACGAACATTTTGTAAGCCTGTCATATAATTTTCATTATGCATATCTGTTCCCAAAAAATCAATCATTCCTGCATCCACTAATTTTTCAGCCATTTTCTTTGGTGGAATATCATAATAACCACCCAATGAAATTACATTAAGCTGAAAGAAAACACCTCTGTCCTTTAATTCTTCGTATTTTTTAAAGTTATTGAACCAGTAAGAATAACGTTCCGGATGAGCCAGAATTACCTTATATCCTTCTATTTGCAGATCGAAAATAAAGCTAAACAGATTTGGATGAGGACTAAAATAAGAAAGTTCGACCAAGAGATATTTATCTCCAAAAGTCATTAGATTTTTAGATTCAAATTTTTCTATAAATTTATCATCAAGCAAATATTCAGCAGCAGCTTCAAGTTGAATATTAATTCCTTCTTTTTTAATGGCTTGTCTCATTTCATCCAACCCATTTAAAATAATTTCAGGAGTGTTTTTATACACTTCACCCTGAATATGAGGTGTCGTAATTAATTTACGATACCCCATATCACACATTTTCCTTATTAATGAAATTGATTGATTCACAGAGGTTACTCCATCATCAATGCCTGGAATTAAATGTGAGTGCATATCAATCCCTATTGCAGCCATATTTACTGGTTGACTTAGCTTTTTGGATGAAAAGTATTTATCAAAAATTGACATATTTTTACAAAACTACCTTTTAGTATATTGTTTTTCGTAATATTTTTGGTAAGCACCAGATGTAACGTTTTCCAGCCATTCATCGTTGTTGAGATACCAATCAACCGTTATTTCCATACCTTCTTCAAACTGTAGAGATGGAGTCCAGCCCAGTTCGCGTTGTAATTTGGAAGAGTCAATAGCATAACGTAGATCATGTCCGGCTCTATCTTTAACGTAAGTTATCAATTTTGCAGAAGTTCCGGGTTCATGATTAAGTTTTCTGTCCATTATTTCACATAACTTGTGGATAAGATCAATATTGGTCCATTCATTATTTCCACCTATATTATAGGTATCTCCGTTTTCTCCTTTATGATAAATCAAATCGATAGCACGTGCATGATCAACAACATATAACCAATCCCTTATATTTTCACCTTTTCCGTAAATTGGAATGGGTTTATTGTTTTTTATGTTGTTTATTGATAAAGGAAGTAATTTCTCTGGAAACTGAAATTGGCCGTAATTATTTGAACAATTGGATATTACGATAGGTAATTTGTAAGTATGATGATAAGCTCTTACCAAATGGTCGGAACTGGCTTTTGAAGCAGAGTAAGGACTACGGGGATCATAAGCAGTTTCTTCCGTAAAAAATCCTTCTTCTCCCAACGAACCATACACTTCATCGGTAGAAATATGATAGAAACGTTTTCCGTCCATAGAGTCTTTCCAACTATTGCGGGCAGCATTCAATAAATTAACTGTTCCAACAATATTGGTCATGATAAATTCCATTGGATTAGCAATTGAGCGATCAACATGCGACTCTGCAGCAAGATGAATTACTCCGTCGAAATGATATTTTTCAAACAGGGTATTCATTGATTCAGCATCCACAATATCAGCTTTTTCAAATACATAATTGGGACAATTTTCAATGTCTGTTAAATTTGCTAAATTGCCTGCATAGGTTAATTTATCAAGATTTACAATTTTGTATTCAGGATATTTATTTACAAACAATCGTACTACATGTGAGCCTATAAAACCGGCTCCTCCGGTGATTAAAATGGTTTTATTCATGATTGGTATGTTTTCTGATTTTTAAAGTGTAAAATTATAAAAAAAAACAAAACTACTGAATATTAATTAAATTGATTTTCACTTTATGCTATTAAAAAATATTCTTTCAAAATTTATAAACACGATTTTTATTTAAAATGTTTTCTCTCAACGAAATCTTTAAATGTAAGATAAGCAACCATATCATCTTCCCATTTGTAATCGTTTTTCAATTTATCAAGAAATTCAAAAGCTTTATCGTATGATTCACTATCATTTAAATTAATAATTGAATCATTGTATGCTTTCATATTCCCTTTAAATAATTCATTGATAAAAAGAAATTTTTCATTTATACCTATTGCTGATTTCAAATCTTTAATCGGATTATGCAACATCTTTAATCCAATACTCTTATCGGTTTTGCTTTTTTGAATTTTTTCATTTACTGATTTGGTTTCATTTTTATATTTATCAGCAATTGTAGCTGCTGAACTTCCGAATAAATCGGTTCGGATTGCCGCTTTTTGTTTATCCTCAGCATTTTTGATCGTTTCTTTTATTGTTTCTTCTTTTATTTCAACCACTTTTTCTTCAATGATTGCTTTGGGTTCTGGAGCAAATATTACTTCAACCTCTTCAACTTTAAGATGTACCTCTTCTTCTTCTTCTTCCTTCTCTTTTTCAGAAACTTGAATTGGCTTTATTTCCTCAATAATTGGCTGATTATTAACGATTACTAATGGTTTTTCAGGAGTTTCCTTTATTTCAGCAATAACTTCCTGTGTATTGTCTTTAATTATATTTTGTTCAAAATGATCAATGGCTTGATTTGCTTTTTCCAAATCATATATCTGTTCGTAGAGCTTACGAATATTGGCCTTTATGATATCCAAATCAATTATAGGTATTTTTCCTGAATATGCATTCAAATTATTATTTTGCTCAACAATTAATTCTAACTGTCTTAAAATGTTTTCTTTAACAATGGTTTTATTCATAAAAAACTAATTATAATTACAAAATATTGTGAATATAAATTTTAACGGGACTTCTTAAAATTGAATTTTCATTGAACTTCAATTTCTGAAATCCGCTTAAGTTATTTGCTTAAAAAAAAATCTTAAATTTAACCATTAATTGAATAAAATCATGTAGGTTTGTAACTTGAAAATTTTTCGATAAAATTACAGAAAAATACATGTTGAAAAAATTTAAAATGATTTTTTTATCAAATTTATATAGTTAATAAGTTAATTTTACTTTTAAAGATGTTTTTTGAAAATAGAGAAAATAGTCCATTAAAGAGAGGTTGCATTGAAGTTATTTGTGGTTCAATGTTTTCCGGCAAAACAGAGGAATTAATCCGAAGATTAAACAGGGCGAAAATTGCCAGGCAAAAGGTTGAAATATTTAAACCTGCTATTGATAAGCGTTACGATGAAATTAATGTTGTTTCTCATAATGAAAACGTTATAACATCTACTCCTGTTGAAACCGCTTCTCAAATTCTTCTATATGCTGAAGATGCAAGTGTAATTGGTATTGATGAGGCACAGTTTTTTGATGATGAACTGTTTAATGTATGCAATGAGTTAGCAAACAGAGGAGTTAGAGTTATAGTTGCAGGTTTGGATATGGATTATCTTGGAAAACCTTTTGGTCCAATTCCAAAGCTGATGGCTGTAGCTGAAGATGTAACAAAGGTGCATGCAATTTGTATGAGTTGTGGCAATTTAGCTCAATATTCGCATCGTACAGTTCAAAATGATAAATTAGTAATGCTAGGTGAAAAAGATACATATGAACCCCTTTGCAGAAATTGTTACAATGAATTAAAAAGGACTGATTAGCAAAGCCATTAATTGTTGATTTATAAAACAATATAAATTTTTATATAGGTTGTTTCAACAATTTCCGAAATTATTTGTTAAGAAAATGTTGAATAAATGAAAATAAATTTAACTATTTTTTTTGCTTTTTTACATTGTAAGTAGGTTAAAATCACTATTTTTGTAAGCTGTTATTTTAAAATAAACTAATTTTAAATGTTTAAATATATTTGCTTAATAGTAAGCAAATTAAGAATATTAAATATGCAATTATCAAATAAAATAAAAACTATAAACAAGAACTTTTGGTCATTTTCAATTTTATTTCTGTTGTTTTTTGCAACATTTCAAACTACAAATGCTACAGAAGAGAATCACGAAAAACAAAAATTCAATGCCGGTGAAATGATAATCGAGCATATTGGCGATGGCTATGAATGGCATATAGCTACAATTGGTGAAACTCATTTATCAATTCCGCTACCTGTAATTTTATTTCAGGATGGAAAATTTGTAAGTTTTTGTTCTTCAAATTTTCATCATGGACACGAAAGCTAT
Source organism: uncultured Bacteroidales bacterium (assembly GCA_903936865.1). Lineage (GTDB taxonomy): Bacteria > Bacteroidota > Bacteroidia > Bacteroidales > JACABE01 > JACABE01. The sequence continues at coordinate 14,795 of CAIZXK010000619.1, forward strand.
CAAGGTTTTAAAATAGCCCATGAAGGAAAATATAAAGGTAAAATTGTTCATTTATTAACCAATGAAAAAGGAGAAGAAATCGAAACTCGTCCTATCGATTTATCAATCACCAAATTAGTTTTATCTCTTTTTATGGGTGTTTTTCTAATTGCCTGGTTGTTTATCTCAATTTCACGCTCTTATCAGAAACGTGGTATGGCAGCTCCAAAAGGTATGCAATCAATGCTTGAACCTATCATCCTTTTCGTTCGCGACGACATAGCAAAATCATCCCTCGGCGAAAAAAACTACAAAAAATATTTACCTTTTCTGTTAACGATATTTTTCTTTATTTTCATTAATAACTTATTAGGGTTGATTCCTTTTTTCCCTGGTGGAGCAAATTTAACAGGAAATATTGCTGTTACACTTACATTGGCAATTTTTACATTTGTGATAACTACTTTGAGCGGAAATCGTAATTATTGGACACACATTGTTAATGCCCCCGGAGTTCCCTGGTGGCTTAAAATACCTGTGCCATTGATGCCAATTGTTGAATTGGTTGGTGTATTTACAAAACCTTTTGTGTTGATGGTCCGTCTTTTTGCAAACATAACAGCAGGTCATATTATCGCATTAGGATTTATAAGTTTGATTTTTATCTTTGGCGAAATGCAACCTGCCCTTGGCTATGGCGTTTCAATAGTTTCAGTAGTTTTTTATGTATTTATGGGATTATTGGAATTACTAGTTGCTTTTATTCAGGCTTATGTATTTACATTACTATCAGCATTGTATTTCGGAATGGCAATAGAAGAACATCACCATGCAGAAGAACATCATTAAAATTTGAATTTTTATAATAGAAACATTTACTAACACTATAATAACAAATAAATTATGTCAATTTTATCAATTTTATTACAAGCAGCCGCTGACTTGACTCCCATCGCAAAAATGGGTGCAGGTTTAGGAGCAGGAATTGCCGCTATCGGTGCCGGTATGGGTATCGGTAATATCGGTAAGAGTGCCCTTGAATCTATTGCTCGTCAGCCTGAAGCTGTAGGCGATATTCGTTCTAATATGATTATATCGGCTGCTCTTATCGAAGGTGTTGCCTTCTTTGCAATTGTAGTTTGTTTATTGATCGTTTTCATGTAACAAGCAAAATAACAAAACATTGTAGCGGTTGGCTGCAATGTTTTGTTTAAATTATTTGACAAATAGTAAATAAAGAATTTAAAACACAATAAAATGGGAATAGTAACACCGGAAATCGGATTAATTTTCTGGATGACCTTAGCATTTGGAATCTTACTTTTTATACTCACAAAATTTGCATGGAAACCAATCCTCGCCTCTTTACACGAAAGAGAAAAAACTATTGAAGATTCACTACATCAGGCTGATAAAGCTCGTGAAGAAATGAAATCTTTACAAGCTCACAATGAAGAACTTCTTAAACAAGCAAAAGAAGAAAGAGATGTGATATTACATAATGCCCGTACAATTCGTGATAATATTATAGAGGAATCGAGAACCAAAGCAAATCAGGAATACAATCGCATCATTGAAGCAGCTAAGGAAAGTATTCATTTTGAAAAAATGGCTGCCATCACAGAATTAAAAAATCAAATTGCAACTTTATCCATTGATATAGCCGAAAAAATTCTGAAAGAGGAATTGGCTAACAAGGATATCCAAAAGAAGCATATTGACCAAATGATGGATAACATTAACTTTAACTAATTCTGCAAAATTTATACTATGAAAGATAGCAGAATAAATATCCGATATGCTACAGCATTATTTGATTTAGCGTTGGAGCAACAAATTCTCGACAGGGTTTTTGAGGATATGAAAATGGTTAAAAACATTTGTCTATCGAATAAAGACTTCGAAATGTTACTCTCAAGTCCGATAGTCAGAACAGACAAAAAACAAGCAATTGTAAAGGAAATATTTGGAAATCATATACATAATCTTTCACTTTCATTTCTTTTGCTAATTCTTAAGAAAAGACGCGAAGCAAATATCAAAATGATTGCTTTTAGCTTTATTGATATGTTTAAAGAGTCTAAAAATATAAAAATAGCTCATTTAAAAACAGCTATAGAATTGGATAGCAAGACCAAAGAACATTTTAAGGCAATACTTACTGAACAAACACATAAAAGCATTGAATTGGTTGAAGAAGTAAATCCCGACTTAATTGGAGGATTTGTAATCACCATTGATGATAAACAAGCAGATAATAGTATTTATACCAAAATACAGCGTTTACGAAAAGAATTTAATGTAAATATCTACGAAAAAGGATTTTAATTAATACGAAATAAATAACATAAAAATATGGCTGAAATAAAACCGGCTGAAGTATCGGCAATTTTAAGACAACAATTAGCAGGCATTAAAATGGATTCCGACCTGGAAGAAGTTGGATCTGTATTGCAGGTTGGGGATGGAATTGCCCGTATTTATGGACTCAGTAATGCTCAATCAGGCGAATTGGTTGAATTTTCCAAGACAGGTGTAAAAGCAATTGTTTTAAACCTCGAGGAAGATAATGTGGGTGTAGTTCTTTTAGGTGATTCTCATCAGGTTAAAGAAGGAGACATTGTTAAACGTACCAGTAAGATTGCATCCATCAAAGTTGGAGAAGGTATGCTGGGTAGGGTTATCAATACACTTGGTGAACCAATAGACGGCAAAGGACCCATTACAGGCGAAACTTACGAAATGCCTCTGGAACGTAAAGCTCCGGGTGTAATTTACCGTCAACCTGTTAACGAACCTTTACAAACTGGTATTAAACCAATTGATGCCATGATTCCTATCGGAAGAGGGCAGCGTGAATTGATTATCGGTGACCGCCAAACCGGTAAATCTGCAATTGCAATAGATACAATCATCAATCAACGTGAGTTTTATGATAAAGGAGAACCTGTATTTTGTATTTATGTTGCAACCGGACAGAAAGGTTCAACCATTGCTAATGTTGTAAAGACTTTTGAAGAAAAAGGTGCGTTGGAATATACAGTTATTGTTGCAGCAACGGCATCTGATCCTGCAGCTTTACAGTTTTATGCTCCATTTACAGGTGCTGCAATAGGTGAATTTTTCAGAGATACCGGTCGCCCGGCATTAGTAGTTTATGATGATTTATCAAAACAAGCAGTAGCTTATCGCGAAGTATCCTTATTACTCCGTCGCCCACCAGGCAGAGAAGCTTATCCTGGTGATGTTTTTTATCTGCATTCAAGATTATTGGAAAGGGCTGCAAAGATTATTAAATCTGATGAAATTGCAGCACAAATGAATAATTTACCAGATACTATCAGACATTTAGTTAAAGGAGGTGGATCATTAACAGCATTACCAATTATTGAAACTCAGGCAGGTGATGTTTCTGCTTATATTCCTACCAATGTGATTTCAATTACAGATGGTCAGATATTTCTGGAAACCAACTTATTCAATTCTGGAATCCGTCCTGCTATCAATGTAGGTATTTCTGTATCACGTGTTGGGGGAAATGCTCAGATAAAATCAATGAAGAAAGTAGCGGGTACTTTAAAAATTGACCAGGCTCAATTCCGGGAACTTGAAGCATTCTCAAAATTCGGTTCCGATCTGGATGCAGCTACAAAAGCAGTTTTAGATAAAGGTAGCCGTAATGTGGAAATCCTTAAACAACCTCAGTATTCTCCAATGAAAGTAGAAGAGCAAATTGCAATTCTTTATTGTGGTACAAAAGGATTGTTACAAAAAATACCTGTAAATAAGGTAAAGGATTTTGAACTGGAATATTTACATCACATGCAGTTAGACCATAAAATCGTTCTTGAATCATTAAAAGGAGGTAATCTTACTGAAAATGACATTAAGATTATGGAACAAACAGCCAGAGAACTTGCAAAAAAATACGAAATCTAATTAAAACGGAGCAATTATGCCCAATTTAAAGGAAGTTAGAATAAGGATTGCATCAGTAAATTCAACTAAACAGATAACCAGTGCAATGAAAATGGTATCTGCTTCAAAATTGAGAAGAGCTCAGAATGCTATTATCAAGTTGAGACCTTACTCTGCAAAACTTAGCGAAATATTACAAAATTTAAGCGACAGCATCGAAAATAACGATGCTGCTGCTTATTTTGAAGATCGCAAACCGGAAAAAATTCTGATTATTGTTGTTACTTCAAATAGAGGAATGTGTGGAGCTTTTAATGCCAATGTTATTAAAATGACTTTAAGCCTTATTCATGAAAAATATGAGAATCAACACCGGAATGGAAACGTTGAATTACTATGCATTGGCAAAAAAGGATTTGACTTTTTTACTCGACGCAGATACAAAATTACTGCCAATTTAAGCCATGTTTTCGATAAACTGTCTTTTGAGAATATTGTACCAGCAGCTGAGCAATTAATGATTGATTTTAAAAGTAAAAAATACGATAAAATTGAAATCGTTTATAATCGCTTTAAAAACGCAGCAACCCAACAGCTAATTGTAGAACAGTTATTGCCAGTGTTGCCACCTCAAAATATTATAAAAAGCAGTTCTGCCGATTATATTTTTGAACCTGACAAACAGCAGATTTTAAATGAATTAGTCCCTAAATCTTTAAAAATCCAGTTATATAAGGTCGTGTTGGATTCATTTGCATCAGAACATGGTGCCAGAATGACAGCTATGCATAAGGCAACTGATAATGCAACAGAAATTCTCAAACAATTACGTTTATCATACAATAAAGCCCGTCAGGCAGCCATTACCAATGAAATTCTAGAAATTGTAGGTGGTGCAGAGGCTTTAAAAGGCTAATGTGCTTTTTATGTGTTCGTAAAAAGGAATTAAAAAAGCCGGCTTAAAAAATAAGCCGGCTTTTTTGTTAAGTTTAGTTGTATGATTTACAAACGACTGCTTACAGCATCCCAATCAACCAGATTCCAGAAAGATGAAATATAGTCAGGACGTTTGTTCTGTTGATCGATATAATATGCATGTTCCCATACATCACAGGTTAACAATGGTGTTAATCCATTTTTCAACGGATTTCCGGCATTGCTTTCCTGAACAATTGCCAGGGATCCATCATTATTTTTTACTAACCATGCCCAACCTGAGCCGAATAAAGTAGCTGCTGCGGTTGAGAATTTTTGTTTGAATTCATCAAATGAACCAAAAGAATGATTGATTGCATCCATTAATTTTCCGGTTGGCAAACCACCACCATTAGGTTTTAAACAATTCCAGTAAAAAGTATGATTCCATACCTGAGCACCATTATTGAATATACCTCCAGAAGCTTTTTTTACGATTTCTTCGAGGCTAGCATTTTCAAATTCAGTTCCTGGAACTAAATTGTTTAAGTTATTTACATAAGCCTGATGATGCTTACCATAATGAAATTCAAGAGTTTGTTTTGAAATATATGGTTCTAAAGCATCCATTGCATAAGGCAATTTTGGTAATTCGAAAGCCATTTTTTATTTTTTTATTAAAAGTTTAACGATTTATTTATTAACTAATAAACATTCTAATATCTTTTAAGTTCACTTATTTTCTCTTATTTATCTCCTCAACAGCTTTTAAAAAGGCATTGTCTGTTTTTAAATATATTGGATAGAATCCTATGTCGTCAAATAAATTTCTTGCAATATAAGCTTTTAATAGTATCTTGATCTTTTCTATAGATTCATTGAAACCAATTGATTGTTTATTTACTCCGTTAACGGTCGCATAATTAATAAAGTCGTTGATAATATTGTTATTAACTAAAAACCTGAGAGTATAATCATCTGCATTTTTATATATTGATAAATTTTTCCTGTTTTTATCGGTATAATCGAATGCAAACTGATAAATTAAACCTTTATTAATTAATTGATTATAATATTCTAACTTCTTGTCTGCAACCATTGGAATATAAATATCAGGCATGATACCTCCACCTCCATAAACAATTTTCCCTTTTGGTGTCCTATATTTTAAAGAATCTGCAAATTTACTAGTATCTGGCTTTTCGAATTCACCATTCAAAAACCTATCATTTAAATCATTCATATAATTCTCATATCCATTTTGATATGATTTTTGAATACAACGACCTGTTGGGGTGTGATATCTTGCAACAGTAAGTCTAACAGCTGATCCATCCGACAAACTAAATTGCTCTTGTACCAATCCTTTTCCAAATGAACGTCTTCCAATGATTAATCCACGATCATTATCCTGAATAGCACCAGCAATAATTTCACTGGCAGAAGCTGAAAATTCATCAATCAAAACTACTAACTCTTCTTTTTCAAACAATCCTTCAGAAGTAGCACTTGCTATTTGTTTTCTTCTATTTTTACCTTCAGTATATACTATTATTTTATGAGTACCCAAAAAATGATCAGCAACATCGATAGCAGATTGCAAATATCCACCCCCATTCCCTCTCAAATCAAGAATTAATCCTTTCATCCCTTTTCCCTTTAATCTCATCAAAGCATCGCTAAACTCCTGACTTGTAGTAGCTGAAAATTTGCTTAACTTAATATAACCAATATTTTTATCTACCATATAATCTATGTCTATACTATATGTGGGAATTACATCACGAATGATATCAAAATTAAGAAGATGGCTTACACCTCGTCTGAATATTTCCACTTTTACCTTTGAGCCTTTTTTACCTTTTAACTTCTTAATCACCTCTGTATCTTTTATCCCGATGCCAGCTACTTTTTTACCATCAACATTAACTATTCTATCCCCAGCTTTCAAACCAACTTTTTCAGAGGGTCCTCCTACAATTGTATTGATAACCATAATAGTGTCATTTTGAATCCTGAATTGTACTCCAATTCCCTCAAAATTTCCCATCAAAGGATCATTGGCATTATGAAAATCTTCAGCTGGAATATAAACTGAATGAGGGTCAAGACTTTCGAGCATTCCTGTAATTGCTTTTTCTTCTAATCGCTCTTTTGAAATGGTATCAACATAATCTTGCATAGCAAAATTAATAACATCATTTATTTTATCATACGATTTGAATTTTGATGTGAAATTATTTTTCCCTGTAAGGAATATTCCAATTAAAATACCTACAATTAATGCAATAGATAAAAAAATTGGTAAATATTTAGTCAAAGAATTACTTTTATTAGTCATTATATTTAATTTTTCGTAAAGATAAGATGATTTGAAAATCTACACAAAAATAAAATAATAAAATATATTAAATGTTATTTCAAAAAAGTATATTTTGTAGAATTCCTAATCAATAGTTTGTCAAACTTTGACAAAGTTTTTCTTGCAAAAGCTTAATCAATTGATTATTTGCATATTATGTAAATAAATTTTACTTTGTCAAATTTTGTAATATCAGCTAATTATTATAATTTAACGAAGTATTGTAAATGAAAAATCTTCATAACTAATAGCAATACTTTAAAGTAGTCTTCGGCCAAAATTAAATAAAATTGAGAAATTTTAGTATAAAAAAAGGGCTGCCTAAATAGACAGCCCCCAACCCCTCGAAGATAAAAGATAAAATATAAAATTATTAACTTATTTTGAATAAGCAATTAC
>CAIZXK010000620.1 GCA_903936865.1 uncultured Bacteroidales bacterium
AGTTTCCCAAACAACCTATAACCGCTGGGGCGATTATGCACTTTTATCAGTTGATCCTACTGATGATCAAACTTTTTGGTTTACTTCAGAATATGTAAAGTCGGGTGGAACATTAAAAGGCACAAAGATAGCATCATTCAGATTTGGAAATAATCCACTGGTTACAACAACTGCTGCAACATCAGTAACTGCAACAACGGCTACATTAAATGGAACAGTAAATCCGAACGGATTATCAACCACCTATTACTTTCAGTGGGGAACATCAACATCCTATGGAAATACCACAACATCAACATCGGCTGGTTCGGCAACATCAACATTTCCGGTAACAGCCAATATTACAGGACTTGTTTCAGGTACTCCGTATCATTTCAGATTGGTAGCAGTAAACAGTGATGGTACAACCAATGGGAACGATTTTACTTTTACTACAGGTGCTGCAAGTGTAACAACAACCGCTGTATCATCTATAACATCAACTACTGCTGTTTCTGGTGGAAATGTTTTAAGTGATGGTGGCCTGAGTGTAACGGCAAGGGGTGTATGCTGGAATACTTCACCAAATCCTACCATTGCTAACAGCAAAACAACAGATGGAAGCGGAACAGGTAGTTTTAGCAGTTCAATAAGTGCTTTGTCAGCCAACACTCCTTATTTCCTTAGAGCTTATGCAACAAATTCTGCAGGTACTTTTTATGGTGATGAAATAACATTTACAACTTCTTGCGGCACCATAACCACTTTCCCTTATGTAGAAAGTTTTGCAACATCAACCATTCCTGCTTGCTATACATTTCAAAATACAGGTGTTGGAATTACAAATTTATGGACTGCTTCTTCCACCAGTAATGCCGGCGGAACTGCTTATGAAATGAATGCAACCTGGCAAAATATAAATCCAGGAACAAGCAGAATGATATTAACACCAATAAATACATTAAATATAACTCAGTTAAACCTGAATTTCAAACATTTTTTTGATGATTATGGATCGGGATGTAATATAAAGATACAAACTTCAACTAATTTAAGCACCTGGACCGATGCAGGCTGGATTTATTCCTCAGGCGTTGGCAATATTGGTCCGGCAACCGTTAATCTTTCAATAACACAGAATCTTAATAATGCAACAACTTATATTGCATTTGTTTTGGATGGAAATCTCTATCAGCTGGATTACTGGTTTATTGATGATATTACGATTACAAGTGTTCAGTCGGTTACTGCAAGTATGAGCGTATCAGCAACAACTTTGCCTTCTTTTGGAAATGTGAATCAGAATAACAGTTCATCCAGGCAATATTTTGGGGTTTCGGGAAGTGGATTAACCGGAAATATTACAGTTACAGCACCTACTGGTTTTCTTCTAGCTAAGAATTGCAATGATACATTTACTTCTGGTATTTCAATAAGTCCGGTTTCCGGGAATGTTCCTTATACAAGGGTTTGGGTTAAATATAATCCGTCAGTTCTGGGAAACTCAGCAGGAAATATAACCGTTGCAACTGCTGGAGTTACTTCCAAAACTGTTGCAGTAAGCGGAACTTGTATTTCAAGTGCGATTCCTTCAAATTATTATATAACAGCAACAGGAAGTGGAGCTTCGCTTAAGACCCAGTTACATAATATTATTAAAGTTCATACAAAACGTAGCTATACAAATTTATGGACAGATTTCCAGACTACAGATAAAAAATATAGTGGAAAAGTCTGGGATATGTATAGTGATAAACCTTGTGATTCCAACTATGAATTTACATTTATTACAAATCAGTGTGGAACCTATACAACCGAAGGAGGTTGTTATAATCGCGAACATTCATTGCCAAATAGCTGGTGGGGTGGTAGTACAACAGATTCCATGTATTCTGATTTAAATACGTTGGTTCCAACAGATGGATATGTGAATAATATGAGAAGCAATTACACTTTCGGAAAAGTTACCATACCCAACTGGACTTCAACCAATGGAAGTAAGAGAGGCCCGTGTTCCTATCCGGGTTACACAGGAACACAAGCGAATGTTTTTGAACCGATAGATGAGTATAAAGGTGATTTTGCACGTATCTATTTATATATGGCAACCCGATACGAAAGCAGAGTTGCAACATGGATAACCGATGGAAATGCCAATGATTGCTTTAATGGTACAACTTTCCCTGCATTTGAAACTTGGCAAATCAATTTGCTAATGGAATGGCATAATAATGATCCGGTTAGTCAGAAAGAAATTAACAGGAATAATGCAGTTTACAGTATTCAGGGTAACCGTAATCCATTTATAGATCATCCGGAATATGTTGCCTTAATATGGCAATCAACACCTTTGGTAAATACCTACCCTGCAACCAATATTATGGCTACAACAGTAACATGTAATGGTACTATACTTTCACAGGGAAGTTCTCCAATTACCGAAAGTGGTATTGTTTATTCATTGACTCCAAATCCTGTGATAGGAGGGGCTGGTGTGATAAAAGTAAATACTTCTCCTTTAGTAAATACAGGGAATTATAGCTTAAATATCAATGGTTTGATTCCATCAGCGACTTATTATACCAGAGCTTTTGCCATTAATATAATCGGAACTACTTATGGTAATGATATTATGTTTAATACAGAAGATGGATTACCACTTATTTCAACCGATTCTGTAATTAATATCACATCTAATTCCGCTCAGGTACACTGCAATGTTTTATACAATAATTATACTCCTATTCAATTTACAGGAGTTGTTTATTCAACAATGCCAAATCCACTAGCTGGAAATCCAAATGTAACAACAGTATATACAAATCCTTTAGATACAACAGGGATTTATACTATGAATCTGATAAATTTACTACCAGCAACTACTTATTATGTTAAGGCTTATTCATCAAATGGAATAGGTGTTGCCTATGGTAATGAAACAATTTTTAATACCTTATCATGTGTTGCAATATCAATACCCTATACTCAGGATTTTGAATCTGCTTTTCCTCCAATTGGCTGGACTCTATATAATCCGGATGCAGGGAAAACCTGGCAAAATAAATATACTGGAGGAAGCAAAAGTGGCGATAGTTCAGCTTATATAAATTATTACAGTTATTCTGCTAGCCCTCAAACCGATGATTTAATTTCACCTTCATTTGATTTAATAGGTGCTACAAATCCAAAATTGTTTTTTAAAGTTGCTTACAGATATTATTCAACTTCAAGTACCGATTCATTACGGATTTATTATTCAACAGATTGTGGAAATACTTACAATTCTATTCCTATATACAATAAAGGTGGAGCTGAACTTTCAACTGGAGGATCTTCGCTTACTGCTTTTACTCCAACCGTATCATCTGACTGGAGAGATGAGGTTATTAATTTAAATTATTTAATTGGTAATAGCGTTAAATTCAAATTTCAAGCGATTAATGACTATGGAAATAATTTATATATTGACGACATTTATATAAGTGCCAATGGGCTTATGCCTCCAACTGCATTTACTTATCCTGCAACAGTATTAAATTCAGATACAGTAATTTTATATGGAAAAGTAAACCCAAACAATTCTACAACAAATGTTCAGTTTGAATATGGAAGTACAACATCTTATGGAACTATTATTAATGCATTTCCAAGTATTATTTCTGGTGATACAGATTTAAATGTTTATGCTTATGTTGTTGGATTACCTGTAAGTTCTAGTTTTAACTACAGAGTTGTTGCAACAAATTCGATGGGAATTTCTAATGGTAATAATGTAACTTTCAATACTCCATGTGCAACTTTTAATCTTCCGGTAATTGAGAACTTTGATAATCCATCCAGACCAAATTGCTGGACTGTTCAGAATACTTCAGGATTAACCGATAAATGGACAATAAGTGCAACCACAAATGCAGGAGGAAGTGCTTACGAATTAAAATCAACTTATCAGTTGCTGAATGGAACTACCAGGTTTGTATCACCACCATTTAATTCTACAGGAAAATCGATTTTAAAATTAACCTTCAAACAGTTTTTTGATGATTATTTAACTTCAACAGCAACTAATTTTAAGATTCAAACCTCAACAGATGCCATTAACTGGACTGATGAAAATTACAGCTTTACCTCAGGAATTGGAAATTTTGGTCCAGTTGAAACGGCTGTTTCAATATATAATAATCTGAATTCACCGTCAACCTATCTCGCTTTTGTAATTTCAGACAGCTTGGGAAAATATGATTACTGGTATATTGACAATATCAAAATTGAAGATTATTTGCCTGTTGCCAATTTTAGTACAAATAAAATTTATTCCTGTTTAAATGATTCTGTTACATTTACAAATACATCTTATGGAACTGGAATAACTTCTTATCTATGGAATTTCGGGAATGGAGCTGTTCCTCAGACAGCGATAGGCTCAGGGCCTCATACTGTTAAATATATTTCTTCCGGTTTAAAAACCATTAGCTTAACACTGAACGGTCAATACGTTACTACAAAAACTAATTATATAAATGTTCAGGAAAACTCAGCTGGTGGATACATCATTGGAAATGGAAGTATATGTATAAATAATTCTACCGGTACAATGGTACTTACTAATTATAACGGTAATATTTTAAAATGGGAAAAACGATATAATAGCGGAAGTTGGATTGATATTGCAAATACATCAGCATCCTATTCTGAAATATTGTCAATTGCAGGAAACTGGGAATACAGAGCTTTGGTAGGGAATACAGGATGTAATACAAGCTATTCTGATATTTTTACTATTGTTGTTTCGCAAAATCCCATTGCCGGGAATATTATTGCTTTACCTTCATCAATTTGTTCTGGAGAAAGCAGTCTGCTTACATTGGATAGTTATGTTGGTAATATACAATGGCAACAATCACCGGATGGAATAAATGATTGGACAACTATAAATGGAAGTAATAGCCAGATATTAAATACATCTCCCTTATTTTCAATGAATTATTTTAGGGCAGTTACGAGTAATGGATCTTGTACTGCTACCTATTCAAATATTGTTTCTGTTTCAATTTTACCATCACCAGTTTCGGGAATAGCATCAGCAACACAGAATTCATTCTGTTCGGGAGGTTCCACCAATATTACTCTTAGTAATTATTCTGGTACAATACAATGGGAGGAAAGTCCTGATAGTTTGATATGGAATAATGTAACTGCTGGTAGTGGCTCAACTTCTGCAATCTACTCAACTGCAATATTGAACCAGACGAATTTTTACCGTGCTAAAGTTAGCATTGCAAATTGTATTTCATATTCCAATGCTGTAAAAATAAATGTATTTCCAACTGCTGTTGGAGGAAATTTATCGGTAATTGGTTCGCCTATGTGTGGAGGTAATTCTGCAACATTAACCCTTGCGAATTCAGTAGGATTGATTCAGTGGATTCAATCTTCAACAGGAACAGGAAACTGGACAGATGTAACTACAGGAAGTGGTTATAATACTAATGTTTATATAACTGCCCCTCTTTCTGTCTCAACTTATTTCAGAGCGAGATTGTCCAGTGGAAATTGCCCGGTTGTATATTCTCCTATCAGCAATGTTATTGTCTATCCTCAAGTATTGGGAGGAACTGCATCGGCAAACACCAATATTTGTATCGGAAATTCAACAACGATTTCTCTTAATGGTAGTTATGGAAATGTTGTATGGCAACAAACGTTTGATACTACAGCAATTTGGACAAATGCAATTGGAGGAGTTGGAAATACAACTTCAAATTATACTACACCTTATTTAACTACACCTATTTTTTATCGTGCAAAATTAAGCGGAAACTTATGTCCGGATGCTTTTTCCAATATTATTTCAATAAATATAAATAATCCTTCTCTTTCTGGTGAAGTTACAGCTGTTCAAACAGTACTTTGTGAAGGATCATCAGCAACATTGAATGTAAATGGCTATTTAGGAAATATTCAATGGCAACAATCATCA
>CAIZXK010000621.1 GCA_903936865.1 uncultured Bacteroidales bacterium
AAGATTCGTTTAAACCTTTGGAATACAATTTAAAAAGAACTTGTAGATTTTAAAGGAAAGATTTTTATATCCTCAGATTTTATTCTATTTGCCAATGATTACACGAATTTTATAAAGAATTAATCAAGAGATTAAATTGCAAACAACTAATAATAAAACACTAATAAAAATCTGTGATTATTTTTGGCATTTAAAAAAGGGTTCTTAAATTTGAATTTTTGAAGCAAACATGATTTAAAAAACCGCATTCTCGATTCAACGGGATGAATTTTAAATCGAAGTTTAATAATGAAAAAGCAGTTTTAGAAGTCTGGAAAAATCATCTGATGATTATCAATAAGTTAATACTGAATTGAAATCATGGAATAGTCAAGTTTTTATTAGGTCATCATATACTTTTCTTAAAATCCTGTAGCGATTGACCTGACTGGCTTTTAAAAAATTTACTGAAATGGGATGGGTCTTCAAAACCCAGATCATAACCGATTTCCTTACTGCTTTTCTCAGTAAAAACAACAAGTCTTTTAGCTTCAATAACAAGTCGGTTTTGAATGAATTCCTTGGCAGAAATATTTATTGCAGATTTAATTACCTCATTGAGGTAATTGGGTGTTACATTTAACTCATCTGCATAATCCTTAACCTGATGCCATTTGGTATATTGTTTTTCAACAATAGCTTTAAAACTTTTTACCAATGTTTTACCAACTTCAACGGATTGAGTATTTATATTTTTCGACAATGAGCAATGACCATTGCATTCAATCAGAAACAATTTTAAATAAGCTCCAATTACATCAAGCGATAATTCATTCATCGAATTAAATGCTGACATCATCTGATCTGCAAAAATTTTAAGTTTGTCTCTCATTCTAACATTAATGGGTAATGCAGCAGATTCGTCTCTTTGCTGAAACAACTTAAGGTTTGCAATAAAATCGGAACGAATGCTGTTTTTTTCGAGAAATTCAGGAGTAAAAAGCAATACATATCCAGTAGGTTTGGGATCAGTAATTATTTGATGAACCTGATCAGGATTTACAAAAAAGATATGATGAGGCTGAATAGGATATTCTTTGAAATCAATTATATGCTTGCCTGTTGCTGTAAATGGCCATATAACTGTATAATAATTATGACGATGTGGCTGGTCAGAAATGCCTCCCAACTGCTCATCAATTTCTTCCATGGTTTTTATAACAAAAGGCACAGGAACATTATTGTACTCCAAATCAAGATGATATATGTTGTTTTTTGTTGGCATTGGCAATATATTTTGTAAAAATAAAAAATTATCGATTATTTATGAAATCAGCCTGTTATTTTAATTGCACAAAGATAAGAAAACTTAAATCAACTCCCTTTTCCAACATCATATTTTAAACTCAACAATTTTCGATTTTTTTATATTTAAGAACTCAATAGTTCGTTAAACTTTGACAAAGTTTATTTCTATTTAATTTAATAAATTGACTATTACTGCAATACATAAGCACATAAAACTTTGTCAAAGTTCGTAATATTAGCGTCATATAAAATTTATCAATATGTTGTAACAACTTCAAAACTGCAATAAATTATGTTAATCGGGGTTTGCATAACATAATATATTTCAGTATTATAAAAACCTTTTCTTAAACATAGTTTTAAATTGTTACCTTTGTCATTTACCATTTAAAAACAATAAGATGACAAATTCTCAATTATTTCTATCCTTATGGAAAAATCAGTTACCAACAATCATTTCTTTTTTAGAAAGTGATTCCTATTTTAAATCTATTCAACTTTCTGAAAGTGAATTTACAGCAATAGAAAAAAGAAATAAATATTCTTTTAATCTGGAATATTTAAATGGTTCGATCTATCATAATTCAGAAATATCAGCAATTGCAAAAGATTTAGATACAGCAATAAACAACAATTCAGATCTGCATAATTTAATTGATTCGGGTCATTTTAATTTCAAACTGACTAGTAGTTTTGTATTTAAAATGAGTAAATTAAATTAATTTTTAAAATTAACCCATTAATAATTAACAAACAAAGCTTTCAGATAAGGTTTGACTTTTTTGTTTAATAAAACTTCTGGTATAAATATATTGTATATTTGTAAAAAATAATAATTAACAATTAACAATTGCTAAGCATAGCTTCAAATTTAAGTAAGCTTGTATTTACTTTGGTAATGTTATAATATTGCTATCACTTATTATAGAACAACATAACATCTAGTCAGCAACAATAAAAAAAACAAGATGAAAACAATCATTACATCAACAATCTTTTTATTAGTAACAATGTTTGCTAATGGTCAAAGTATTTATACCAAGTCTTTTGGTAGCAGCCAGAACAAGCCAATTATTTTTCTTCATGGTGGACCAGGTTACAACTGTGTAAACTTTGAAGCCACCACTGCGCAACAACTTGCAGACCAGGGTTTCTATGTTATTGTTTACGACAGACGTGGAGAAGGACGGAGTAAAGATCCTTCTGCACAATTTACATTCAAAGAAACATTTGACGACTTAAACAATATTTATCAATAATATGGGCTTACTAAATCAATGATAATTGGACACAGTTTTGGCGGTGTTGTTGCAACTCTTTTTGCAGAAGCCAATCCTGAAAAGGTTCAATCAATTATACTTGTTGGTGCACCAGTTTCTTTACAAACAACTTTCAAAAATATTCTTTCGAAATCAAAAAATATTTATCTAGCTAAAAAAGATAGTGTAAATCTTAACTACATTTCAATGCTTGAAAATATGGACACCAATACAATTGAATATAGTTCTTATTGTTTTGGTCACGCTATGAAAAACGGTTTTTATACTCCAAAAAATCCAACAGCAGAGGCAAAAAACATTTATTCAAAATTCAAAACAGACACGCTTTTGGCAAAATATGCATCTAAAATGACATATAAAGCACCTCAAGGATTTTGGAAAAATGAAAAATATACAACTATTGACTTGTCAAATAAGATACAAGCATTACAAAAAAATAAAATCCAATTATATGGTCTTTACGGAAAAGACGATGGTCTTTACTCACCACAACAAGTCATAGACTTACAAAACCTAATTGGTATTAATAATCTAATATATTTCGACAATTGTTCTCACAATGTATTCATTGACCAGCAATTAC
>CAIZXK010000622.1 GCA_903936865.1 uncultured Bacteroidales bacterium
ACAAAACAGATTTTGGCTTGTAACGTAACTCAAACAGCTTTAGCAGGAAACAATCCGTATGTTGGTATAGGTTCTTGGACTCAAGTAAGTGGACCAAATACAGCAACCATTGATTCTGTAAATAAATTTGATTCGCCAATATTAAATATGATAAGCGGAACTTATAAATTCCGTTGGCTTATAGCAGCAGGCCCTTATTGCTCAACTCAGCAATCAGATGTAACAATTGTTGTTGTTTCTGCTAATCCATCTCAAGCAAATGCGGGACCTGATGTTACTTCATGTGCTAATACACCATTATATCTGAACGGGAATCTTCCATTATTGAATGAAACCGGTACCTGGACTGTAATTCCTTCAACTGGTATTAGTTTTTCAGATGTAAATTCTCCAAATGCAATTGTAAATGGTTTAGCTGCTAATACAACTTATAGATTTGTCTGGAAAATGCAGAATGCCTGCAGTTTTAATACAGATACAATGATAGTTACAACTAATAATATTACAGGGCCAATTCAATCGATTGCAGGACCTGATCAATGTAAGGCTGCAGGCACAACAAGTGTAACATTAGCAGGAAACAATCCAGGAAGTAGTTCGGGAACCTGGACAAAAGTAAGTGGTAGCTCTGCAACTATTACTAATTCATCACAATATAACACGACAGTAACAGGATTGTCAAATGGAAATTATACATTTGAATGGTCAATTATTTCAAATGGTGCATGTAATCCAACAAGAGATACAGTTACAATCACCATTTCCAGTCCGGCTACTACATCAAATGCAGGAACAGATCAACAAATATGTGGTGACAATGTAAATTTATCTGGTAATAATCCATTAGTTGGAACAGGAACATGGTCTCAACTATCAGGTAATGGGGGAGCTATTATAACCGATTCAAGCATAAACATTACTAATGTGTCTGGATTGACAAATGGTGTTTATAATTTTTTATGGACAATTTCAAATAATGCCTGTCCCGCCAATTCAGATACAGTAAAAATATACGTAACAAATCCTGCAACAACTCCAAATGCAGGAAGTGACTTTTCTGTATGTGGTTATGATACTACATCTTTAAATGCAAATTCCATAACTGTTGGTTCAGGTACATGGTCATTTGTTAGTGGTCCGAATACACCAACATTTGTAAATATTAATAATCCCAAAACAAAAGTAACAGGATTGTTAACAGGAACTTATACTTTTAAATGGTCAAGCTATAGTGGGCCATTTTGCCCAACAAATTCAGATAATGTAACTGTAACAGTTGTATTACCAGCCAATGCAGGCAATAACCAAAGTTATTGTGATGCTACAAGTGCTGTTAATTTAATTGGCACAAATCCTTCTACTGGTAGCTGGACTCAATTTAATGGGCCAAACACAGCTTCAATTATAACTACTTCATCAAACACAGCAACAGCATCTAACTTAATAGCAGGAACATACATTTTTAAATATTCTGTTGATGCCTCAGGTTGTTCAAGTAACGATACGATGACTGTTAACTTGTATGCTCCACCCACAGTTGCAAACGCCGGTTCTGATATTTCGTATTGCAATGAAGATACAATCAAATTATCAGGGAATTCACCTTTTGTTGGAACAGCAACATGGTCAAAACTTTCTGGACCTTCAGGGGGAAGTTTTAAACCAAATTCAAATGCACCAAATGCAATTTTTACTGCATCAACTGCTGGTACTTATGTTTTTGTTTATACAATAAACAACGTTTCATGTAGTAATGCAGATCAGGTTATTGTGAGAAATTATGCTACACCAACCAATGCAAATGCTGGATTTGATCAGAATACAATATGTAATAATTCTACTACAATGTCTGCTAATTTACCAACAAACGGACTTGGAAACTGGACATTCATAAATGGACCTAACACACCAAACATTGTATCACCAATTCTTCCAAACACTTCAATTAATAATTTAATTCCTGGTATTTATAATTTTGAATGGAGTATTAGCAGTGGTATTTGCCCAATTAAAAAGGATACAGTATCAATTAATGTTAACGAACCACCTACAACAGCTAATGCAGGAATAGACAAGATTTTATGTAATACACCCACACTTAATCTTGAAGGGAACTTAGCTGCAATTGGAACAGGGAAATGGACACAATTTAGTGGTCCGAATACTGCTTTAATAGCAGATTCATCAAATCCGGTTACATCAATCAGCAATATTATAAACGGAACTTATATTTTCAATTGGACAACTTCATACTCACCTTGCACATCAACAGATCAGGTAATTATAACTAATTATCAAAATCCAGATTTAGCTAATTCAGGTGCAGATATTAATAATTGTTTGTTTTCGCCTTTGGCACTAAATGCGAATAGTCCTTCTATGGGTATTGGTCAATGGAGTCAGTTATCGGGACCTGTAACAACTAATATATTATCTCCAAACTCTCCTAATTCTTATATTTTAGGAACTGTACCAGGAAATTATTCTTTTGTTTGGACTACAAATAATGGAATTTGTAATTCAAGTAAAGATACTGTTAATGTTGTTATATCAAACATTCCAAGCATGGCAGTTGCTGGTTCAGACCAATTTTTATGTGATGTTTCTACAATTAATCTGAATGGGAATACACCAACTTTAGGCAACGGAACATGGATACAAAATAGTGGACCGATTGTAAATATCAGCGATACCAGTAACCCAACATCAAACGTAATAAATGTTGTTCCTGGAATATATAATTTCACATGGATGACAAGTAATAATTTTTGTACATCTACAGATAATGTGAACTTTACAGTTTACGGACAACCAGTATCCAATGCAGGTAACAATCAAAATTATTGTAATTCAAATACTTTTAACATGCTTGCAGATGTACCCAATTATGGTACTGGAAATTGGACGAAAATAAGCGGACCTAATTCACCAGTAATAACTTCATTATCATCACCAACTACAAGTATTACAGGTGTTGCAACAGGAACTTATGTTTTCAGATGGACTGTTTCAAATGGAAATTGTACTCCGGTTTATACTGATGTTACTATTAAAAATAGTGTTAGTTCTTCTTCAAATGCAAATGTTAGTATTTGCTCTTCGTCTTTACCTTATATGTGGAATGGTACCAACAGAACTTCTACAGGAACTTATACATTTACAACTACAAATGCCGCTGGTTGCGATAGCGTAGCAACTTTAAATCTTACCGTTAAAAATACAAGTTCAAGTATAACTAATGAAAGTGTTTGCTCTTCAGCAATGCCTTATATGTGGAATGGTATCAACAGAGCTACTGCTGGAACATATACTTACACAACTACTAATGCAGCCGGATGTGATAGTGTGGCTACTTTGAATCTTACCGTTAAAAATACAAGTTCAAGTATATCTAATGAAAGTGTTTGCTCTTCAGCAATGCCTTATATGTGGAACGGTATCAACAGAACTGCTGCTGGAACATATACTTACACAACTACAAATGCTGCAGGTTGCGATAGCATAGCAACTTTAAATCTTACCGTTAAAAATACAAGTTCAAGTATAACTAATGAAAATATTTGCTCTTCAGCAATGCCTTATATATGGAATGGTATTAGCAGAACTGTTGCTGGAACTTATACTTACACAACTACTAATGCTACCGGATGTGATAGTGTGGCAACTTTGAATCTTACCGTTATAAATACAAGTTCAAGTTTAACAAATGAAAGTGTTTGTTCTTCAGCAATGCCTTATATGTGGAATGGTATTGCCAGAAGCACTGCCGGAACTTATACATTTACAACTACAAATGCTGCAGGTTGCGATAGCATAGCAACCTTAAATCTTACTGTTAAATCTTTAAGTTCAAGTATAACAAATGAAACTGTTTGCTCTTCTGCAATGCCTTATGTGTGGAACGGTATCAATAGAACTACTGCTGGAACTTACACATTTACAACAACTAATGCCGTCGGTTGTGATAGTATTGCTTATTTATACCTGACTGTAAAAAATACAAGTTCAAGCACTACAAATATTAGCGTTTGCTCAAATTCTATGCCTTATATGTGGAATGGTGTCAATAGAATAACTGCCGGAACATACACATACACAGCTACAAATTCGGAAGGTTGTGATAGCATTGCAACTTTAAATCTTACTGTTAAAGATATAAGTTCAAGTTCCATAGATGTAATCATTTGCTCTTCTGCTTTACCTTATTTGTGGAATGGAATTGATAGAACTACTTCTGGAACATATACATTTACAACAGTAAATTCAGAAGGTTGTGATAGCATTGCTACTTTAAACCTTACTGTTAAAAATGCAAGCTCAAGTACTACAAATGTAATCATTTGCTCTAATGCAATGCCATATTTATGGAATGGTATCAACAGAACTACAGCTGGAACTTACACATATTTGACAATAAATTCAGAAGGTTGTGATAGCGTAGCTACTTTAACCCTTACAGTTAAAAATACAAGTTCAAGTATTACCAATGTAAGCATTTGCTCTACTGCAATGCCTTATATGTGGAATGGTATTTTAAGAACTACAGCAGGAACTTATACGTATATAACAATAAATTCAGAAGGTTGCGATAGTATTGCTACTTTAAATCTGATTGTTAACTATCTTCCAATTGCTGTTAATGATATTAATATTACACCTGAAAATATTACAGCAATTGGTAATGTTTTAGACAATGACAGCGATCCTGATAATGATTTATTGACAGTAACAGGATTTACGGTTGGAGGAAACACCTATTTGCCAGGAACAATAGCTATTATGCCAGGAGTCGGAACTATTGTAATCAATGTAAATGGAAGTTATTCATTTATTCCAGCTACTTATTGGAGTGGAGTAGTTCCTAGCATACCCTATATCATATCTGATGGATTTTGCGGAACAGCAACAGCAGAATTACAAATCACAGTAACTCCAGTTCCTCATTATATTGATTTAGGTATTACAAAAAAGCTGACAGATCCAGATCCATTGCTTAATGATTCAATCTTTAAGAATGACACGGTAACCTTTACAATAGTATTAAAGAACAACAGTACCGTATTTAATGCTACCAATATATCGGTTATTGATACATTACCACTAGGTTTAAGTTATATATCATCAACAACAACTAATGGAAGTTATGATAAT
>CAIZXK010000623.1 GCA_903936865.1 uncultured Bacteroidales bacterium
TCCGGAAATTGCCACACTAGAATGTTTAAATTTCGTTACTGAAACCCTTACAGAAAAAGCACCTAGAGTAAAATGGGAATCAGCAAGAGTTGTTGGAAATATAGCTCACAGATTTCCTGAAAATCTGGATAATGCAATAAACAATCTGATTATTAATTCGGAACATACAGGAACAGTGGTAAGATGGAGTTCTGCTTATGCATTGGGACAAATACTTATGATAAAAAATGAAAATACCACGTATTTTATACCTACCATTGAGACAATATTTGAACGAGAAGAAAAAAACAGTATCAGGAAGATATATTCAGATGCTTTAAAGAAAGCAAAAAAGTAAACTTAAACAACACATTTCAAACGGATTGACTACTTATTAAGGTTTATTCAACTTGCTATTTGAATAAACCTTACCTTTGCAGCATGCTTACAACCATAAAAAATCAACAGAACATCCTGGATAAATTGAGTATAGAATCTCTCAATCCCATGCAGTTAAAGGCTCAAACAGTTATTAATTCGAATCCTGATATTGTTTTACTTTCTCCAACAGGTACTGGTAAAACACTTGCTTTTCTTTTACCGATTATAGCAGAACTTGATATCGAATGTAACGATGTTCAGGTCTTAATTCTTGTTCCTTCGCGTGAATTAGCAATTCAGATAGAGCAGGTTATAAGAGAAATGGGAGCTGGCTATAAAACCAATGCCGTTTATGGAGGACGTGCCGGATCAAAAGATAAAACAGATTTAAAACATAGACCTGCGATTTTAATAGGTACTCCCGGAAGAATAGCAGATCATATAAGAAGAGAAAATTTTCCGTTAAAATTTATAAAAACTCTTGTACTTGATGAATTTGATAAATCTCTTGAAGTTGGTTTTGAGAATGAAATGAAAGAAATTGTAGCAGCTTTGCCTAATGTTCAAAAAAGAATTTTAACTTCTGCAACACAAAAGATAGAAATTCCGGGATTTGTTGGAATGAAAAAGCCTGTTTACATCAATTATCTTCATGAAGGAATTCCCTTACTGAAAGTAAAAACAATACTTTCCCCATCAAAAGATAAATTGAGAACATTGGTTGAAACCCTTTGTCACTTGGGAAACCAACCCGGTATAATTTTTTGTAATTTTAAGGATACTATCGACAGACTTAGTGAATTTCTTACAGAAAAAAACATTCAGCATGGTTGTTTTTATGGCGGTATGGAACAAGTTGACAGAGAAAGAGCTCTGATTAAGTTTCGCAACGGAACTCATCAACTAATTGTTGCTACAGACTTGGCAGCAAGAGGATTGGATATTCCTGAACTTAAATTTATCATCCATTACCATCTTCCAAACAGAAGCGAAGAATTTACACATAGAAACGGTAGAACAGCCCGAATGAATAATGATGGAACTGCCTATGTTATAAAGTATATAAATGAAGATTTACCTGATTTTATTAAAGTTATTGAAGTTGAAGAATTGAAAAAAGCAACGGTTCCTGCACCTTCGATATGGGAAACTGTTTATATTTCGGGAGGAAGAAGAGATAAAATCTCAAAAGGGGATATAGCCGGTTTATTTATTAAACAAGCCCATCTTCTTAAAGATGAACTGGGAACAATAGAAATAAAGCAAGATTGTGCTTATGTGGCAGTTCATACTTCAAAAGTGGACAAAGTAATTCAATTGGTAAATAACAGCAAATTAAAAACTAAAAAAGTAAGAGTAAGCATTGTTTAAAAGCCATTTATCTGAAAAATGTCAACGAATAAATCAATATTGGATATTATTATTTCTGGAAATAAAATCCATGGAAATCGTCCAGAACCTATTGTTTCAGAAATTGAAATAATTCCATTTAACAAAAGAATGAATCCGCAAATGGCTGTTGAAGCCTTGTTAAATGGAGATTGTGTTTTTATTCTCGATTTTTATAGTACAGGTCTGAGTATTTTAAATGAATTAAAATATTTTTTAAAAACCAGATATAGCAATCATACTTTTGACGAACAAAGAGATTATCGTTCCGTTTTTCGCGAGCTTTCTCATAAATTATTAATAAGAATATACAATCATAAACTGGCTGTAAAAAAAGCACCTGAAATTGGTTGGCTAAAACTACTTTATCCTGAATTAAATGATTTTTTATTGCCTTTCCCTCAGGTTCAGGGATTAAACAGTTCATGGCAATGGTATGAAAAAGGAATTAAAATCCCTGTTTTAGATTTCAAAATACATCCTTTTTATGGAACGTACTTTCCAACACGATTTGAACATATAGAATTGTTTGATAAATGGTTATCAAATTACAAAGGGGATAAACAATCAGCTATTGATATTGGTATAGGAAGCGGAATTATGAGCTTTCAAATGCTAAAACATGGTTTTGAAAAAATATATGGAACAGACATAAATCCAAATGCCATAATTGGAATACACGAAGAATTAAAAAACAATAACCAAAGTAGCAACATAGCCTTGTTTTATGGTGATTTGTTTGCTAATTGCAATTTAATATCAGAATTAATTGTTTTTAATCCACCATGGATACCAGCTTCTTATGATTCCAAAGGGATTGATAAAGCTATTTATTATGATAATGATTTATTTCCACGCTTTTTTAATGAAGCAAAAAAACAGTTGAAAAAAGATGGTAGACTTGCTATCATATTTTCTAATCTTTCTCAAATTACAAAAGGTGAAGATAATCATCCTATTAAATATGAATTAGATAATGGTGGAAGATTTCAAAAAGAGTTGCTGTTTCAAAAAAAGGTAAATTCAGCTTCTGATAAGACCAAACGAAATCAAAACTGGCGTCAAAATGAAATAGTTGAATTATGGATTTTAAAAACAATCGATTAATTTAATCCCTTGCTTTGTTTAATAAATAATTTCTTATTCAATAATATTTCTTATTTTTGAAAATCAATTGAAAAATCTTTTTATTTGACATTATTATCAACAAATCAATAGCTTAATTATTAATAGCTGTTTTTTTGATTTTAAAACACATTAAAACCAATGAAAGCAAATCTCAACTATCAGGTTCATCCTAAAGAAGGAATGTATTTCTCATTTAAGATTTTAGCAAGTATATTTCTTTATGCTTTATTACTCATCATTTTAATATTGGGTTATACTTCAGAAATATACGCTAAATTTATCGATATATTTGTGGTTTATGTCCTTATAATTATTATTTTATTGGTTTTTAGAATGGGAATTCTGGTAGGTTATCTTAAAGGAAATGCAATTAAGGTAGGAGAAAAACAATTTCCCGACATCTATGAAATAGCAAATAAACAATCGCAATTACTTGGACTAACTAAAACTCCAGACATTTATATTCTTCAGGCAGGTGGATTACTCAATGCATTTGCTACCCGTTTTTTGGGAAGGAATTACATTGTAATTTACTCGGATATTCTGGAAGAAGCTTACGAAAATAATTTGCAAAGTGTTGAATTTATTATAGGACATGAATTCGGACACATAAAAAGAAAACATCTTTTAAAACAAATACTTCTTTTCCCGTCTTTAATAATCCCTTTTTTAGGTTCAGCATATTCTCGTGCATGCGAATATACCTGCGATAATATCGGAGCTGCTCTTTCACCAAAAGGAGTTAAGTCGGGCCTAATATTACTGGCAAGCGGCAAAAAACTTTATCATCATGTTAACATTGATAAATTTGTTGAACAAAAAGATACGGAAGCTGGCTTTTGGTCATGGATTGCAGAAAAAATATCATCGCATCCCAAACTAACAAAACGAGTTGCAGTTTTTCAGAGCACAGAATTTTCTCCAGCAATTACTGAAACCAGAAGAATTGTGAAAGAATTTGTTACAGAAGATCACAATAAATATAAGCCAGGATTTTAAATAGTAATTTGTTGAATCCTTTTTCAAAATTATGAAAACTGAATTATTACAGACTTCTTATCCAGATAACTCATTTGCAAACCTTTTATATCTGATTTTCGGAATATGTCTTAGCTTTTTTACTCAGGAAATTATTTTCTCAGTCATTGGAGGAATAATTTTCGTTTTATCGTTAATTCCCAGTAAGTATAGCTGTAAATTAATATTAGACAGTAACACAATAAAATTTTCATACAAAAAAATATATGAGAATTCTAAAGAACATTTAATCGAATTAAACCAAATTAAATCAATTGAATACGAAAAAGGAGGTTGTGTTTGGTCTATTGCAATTATTGGAAGTTTAATTGAACTTATGGGAATTAGAAACAGACAATTTAAAAGTAAACCACATCGTTTAAAAATAAAACTCAAAAACAATTCTGAAAAAGAATTTATATTTAAAACAACCAGCTTACACTTAGAGCAAATAATTGGAAAACTTCGTGATATAAAGTAATATTCAATAAATAAAACAATGGATTGATATAGATTATTAATTGCAGTGTAAAAGGATTTTATTATTTTTGCGAATACATTTATATAAACATGAGTAAACTTAAAATATTATCAGTAAATATATCAGAACAAAAAGGGACCGTTAAACACCCCGTAGAATCGATAACTTTAACAAGCACTGGAATTCCAACAGATGCACATGCAGGCAAATGGCATCGTATGATAAGCTTACTGGGAACAGAAAGTATTGCAAAATTTGAAAAAAAGGCTAATCGTAAGATTGGATTTGGAGAGTTTGCCGAAAACATTACAACAGAAGGATTTGAAATCTTCAAAACCAAACCATTGGATTTATTAATGAATGATGAAATTATACTGCAAATTACACAAATAGGTAAGCATTGTCATGGTGATGGTTGTGCCATTTATCGTGAAGTTGGAAATTGTGTAATGCCTAAAGAAGGTATTTTTGCTAAAGTAATCAAAGGTGGCGAAATGAAAGCAGGCGATGTATTAGAATATCATCCAAAAATATACAAAGCATTGGTTTTAACATTAAGCGACAGGGCAAGTGCAGGTGAATATGAAGACAAAAGTGGAGCAAGAATTAAAGAATTACTGGAAGAATTTGCTGCCAATACAGGGAAAATAGTAGCCATTAACCATCAAATAATTCCTGATGATGCAACCTTACTTGCTATTGAAATACAAAAAGCTGTTAGCGAACATGTGGATTATATTTTTACTACAGGTGGCACAGGAATAGGGCCAAGAGATATTACTCCGGATGTTATAAAACCGTTGCTCGACAAAGAAATTCCAGGCATTATGGAAATGATACGTTTTAAGTACGGACAGGAAAAACCAAATGCTTTATTAAGCAGAGGTGTTGCCGGAATTATGGGTAACTCATTGGTATATACATTACCTGGAAGTGTAAAAGCAGTAAATGAATACATGACAGAAATATTTAAAACACTCGACCACTTGGTATATATGCAATATGGTCTGGATGTACATTAAATCAATTCCAGGTAAAAGATAAAGATCAATATTTTCTTACATAAAATCATAAAACTTCGTACTTTGGACTTTTAACATGGCAGAAGAAAAACCTAAGAATTACGAAATCAGAAGCGAAGAGATGCAGGATATTCTCGGAAAAGCTCCGCGGAGTATTGTCAGATATGGAATTACTGTGATTTTTACTGTAATTATGATCGTTATTGCCGGAAGTTGGTTTTTTAAATACCCTGATACTATAAATGCTCCAATTACAATTACTTCAGAGAATATTCCGGTAACTCTTGTGGCAAAAGCTTCAGGTAAATTAAATCGTTTGTTTATCAAAGATGGAGATTTGGTGAGCAAAGGAAATCCATTGGCATTAATAGAAAATAATGCAAATTACGAACAAATAAATTTACTTTTGGAACAATTGCAATTGCTTTCACCTCATACAGCTGATTTTACTGCAAATATCAGTATTGATACACTAAAACTCAGAACATATAATCAATTAGGCGATGTTCAAACTTCTTTTACCAACTATGTAAAAACATTGGATGAAATAAAGAATTTCAATTCATTGAATTATCATCATCAAAAGATAAAAGCTGTAAAAGAGCAGATTGCAATGACCAATTTGTACTATGAACGACAATATGCTCAATGCAATTTACTTGAAAATGATTTGATGCTTATTCAAAAACAATTTCGCCGCGACTCGTCATTATTTAGTAATAAAGTAATTGCAGCATCTGAATATGAAAAATCGGAAAGTATATTCCTGCAAAAGAAATATGCATTGGAAGGCAGTAAAACAGCATTGGCTAATACAAAAATTCAATTAACGCAACTTCAACAACAAATTCTTGATTTACAATTACAATATCAGGAGCAAAGCAAAAAAGCTGGACAAGCTTACAGTCAGGCTTATGATGAAGTTTTAAATCAGTTGCATACATGGCAACAAACCTATATGCTTATTGCAAGTATTGATGGAAAAGTAAGTTTTACCAATTTCTGGGCTGTAAACCAACAAATAGCTTTAAATGATAAAGTAATGTCAATTGTTCCGTTGGGTAAAAGTAAAATAATCGGAAAACTTATGCTTCCGCTTGAAGGTGCCGGGAAAGTAAGGGTTGGACAACAAGTTAACATACAGTTAGCTGGCTATCCTTATTTGGAATATGGAAGTCTGATCGGAGTTGTTAATAATATTTCGCTGGTAAGTTCAGATAATAAATACAGTTTGGAAATCAGCCTTTCCGACAGTTTAAAAACTAATTATGGTATTTCACTGGAAATGAAAAGTGAACTACAAGGAACCGCAGAAATCATTACCGATGATATTCGATTGCTTCAGCGAATATTAAATCCTATAAAATCACTCTTGAAAAAGCAATCGAAAAACTGATTTTACAATAAAGGTAAAAACCCTTTAACCTGATAGCTAAGGAAATTTGAACGATTAAAACTAATGAAAATAGTTAATAAGCAAATTTAGAATTGCACGTTTAATGGTTTTTTCCTAATTTTACAAAAAAATTACTGATTTGAAAATAACTTTTTTAGGAACAGGAACATCACAGGGAGTGCCTGTAATAGCTTGTGATTGTATTGTTTGCAGTTCAAAAAATACAAAAGATAAGCGTTTACGTTCATCAGTGATGATTGAGGTAAACAATAATGTTTTTGTTATAGATGCCGGTCCTGATTTCAGAACTCAGATGTTAAGAGCAAATGTTAAACATCTTGATGCAGTAATACTTACACATGCACATAAAGATCATATTGCTGGTTTGGACGATGTAAGAGCATTTAATTTTATACAAAAAAAAGCTATTGATGTTTATTCACGTGAAGATGTGCAGTCAGCCATCAAAAATGAATTTTCCTATGCTTTTGCTGTGTATAAATATCCTGGTGTACCCGAAATTAATCTTCAAAAAGTTGAAAACAAAGCTTTTGAAATTAATGAAGTGAAAATTATTCCCATTGAAGTAAAACACATGGAATTAAAGATTTTTGGATATCGTATCGGCGATTTTACATATATTACAGATTGCAACTATATCAGCGAAGAAGAATTTGAAAAAATAAAAGGTTCTAAGGTTATTGTTCTTAATGCTTTGAGAAGGAAAAAACATGTTTCGCATTTCACCTTGGATGAAGCTGTAGCAATATTGGAAAGGCTTAAACCCGAGAGGGCTTATCTTACACATATCAGCCACATGCTCGGATTACATGATGAAGTTGAAAAAGAATTGCCATCATTTATACATCTGGCTTATGATGGATTAATTATTGAATTATAACAATTTATAAAATGAAGAATTTGAAATTGAATTTTATTAAATATAATTGGTTTATGCTCGGTTTTTTTATCCTTTTCTTTGCCGTACAATGGATAAATGGTCGCTTTTGGCTAAACGATTTCAAGGTTTATTATCTGGCAATGCAAAATTTTCTGAATGGAGAACCTATTTATGGAATTCCATTTGGATTAGATTCCGGCTTTTATAAATATTCACCCTTTGCACTTTTACCATTCTCTGTATTTTATTTTGTACCCTTTAATATTGCAGCTTCAATCTATTATTTTCTTATTGCCATTGCAATAATTATACTTATTAATAAAGTTTATCAGCTTTTTGTAAGGATATTTAATATTAAAGAGGAGAAAAAAAATCTGATTTTATACTTAACTACTATTGTTCTGATAAATCATTTCTATCGGGAATTACATCTTGGAAATGTAAATGTTCTTTTATTGCTTTTGTATGTAATTAGTATGGAATTCATTACCAAAGACAGGCAATGGATAGCCGGTTTGCTTATGGGTATAGGAATTTTATTTAAATTACATTTTATTATTTTACTTCCAGTCTTATTAATTTTCAAAAAGTTTAAAGCATCTGCATCTTTAGTTATAACATTTTTACTTGGATTATTTATTCCTTCCTTTTTTTTAGGTTTTGAACAAAATTTTTCAATTCTAGCTGATTGGCTTGAAATAATGAAAGTGCATAATCAAAACATTAGCAGCAGTGCCGATACTATTTATGGAATTACAAATTTGTTGCTTTCCATAGTTGGATTTCAACAGAGAGGAATCTGGTTTTCGCTCGTCATATTAGGTATAATTGGTGCTTTATTCTTGTGGTTTGTTATAATAAATAAGGGCGATTTATCAGTAAACTTTAAATTAAAAAAGTTTATTATTGTCTATTTTATGGTAATTGGTTGTATTCCACTAATAACAGTTACCGATAGCGAGCATTTTCTTTTCAGTTTGCCTTTGGTAATGTTTTGTATGTTTCTTTTATTTTCAAAAGATTACATTTCCAATGTATATAAGGTTTTAATACTCACTTCTTTTGTTTTTTATGGTGGCAACTGGCACGATTTGTGGGGTCACACCATCTCTGCTTTCTTTACTCAATATGGTTTTCTGGGAATTGGAAACATAATGCTTATCATTTTAACAGCAATGCTTTGGATAAAAGATAACTGCAAGTTTAAAAGCAGCTAAACATCTAATTTCGAAAATGAATTATTTAAAAATAAAATATCCAATGATACAATTATGTTTTATAATGAAAAGTCATTGCTTATCATATTAATTTAGCTGATTACAGGATAAAGTTTTTTAAATAAAATGCTTTAAATTGTTAATTTATAACGAAATAACGAATGTGAAATTTAAAAAATGATAATATGAACAAGAACATAATTATAGTATTAATAATAATACTGTTTAAACTGAACGCTTTTTCTCAAACTCATATTATTACAGGCAAAATTAAAAATCCTGATTATTACACATTTGATAATGTAACTATTTGTCAGGGCAATAAATCAATTAATTGCAATTATATTGATAAATATGGAGTTTTCCATATCGTAATTGACCCATGGTTAGAAAAAACACTAATAATAAAATGTCCCGAATTAAAAACCATTATTATAAATTCAATTGATACAATCGTTTATCCATTAAATATTATAATGGAAAAAGATCCTTATTACAAAGAGCCGGATCAGACTATTAGAATCAGAGAAAAAAATGATTTTATTTTTATCATGAGTATTCAAACAGATATAATTTTTAATGATTTTAGTGCTTTTAAAAC
Source organism: uncultured Bacteroidales bacterium (assembly GCA_903936865.1). GTDB lineage: Bacteria > Bacteroidota > Bacteroidia > Bacteroidales > JACABE01 > JACABE01. The sequence goes on from CAIZXK010000623.1 coordinate 9,513, forward strand.
CTCATTGGGTTCTCATAATACTGATATGCTGGAGAAAACAGGTGCAACGATAAACTGGGAGTTGGCAGGTAGCTACAAAAATTATTTCGCAGGATTTAATATTGGCATTTTATATAACACCAATAGTAAAGATGATTCCTTAAACATTTGCTTAAATAGCACACATTATGGATTGCAGTTTGGATATTGTTTAATTGACTCAAAACGAATATGGTTTACTCCAGAATTTGCTCTAAAATGGTATAAATATCGATTAACCAACAGCAATAATGAAAACCAGATTCCATTAAATCAATATTTAACAGATAGGGACTTAGATATTAGATTTAATCAATTAACTGGATTTATGGGATTTAAGCTGGGATATAAATTTTACAACAAATCAGATTTCGTTTATAACTACTGGACTGCAGGTATTTATGGTGGTTATATATTTAAAATAAACGATTACCCTTGGTTATATTCAAGAGACAACCGATTGATAAATAATATTAAGATTGGTATGGAAAACTATAATGTTGGCTTGTTCTTTTCATTAAATATCTTCTGATGACTTTTATTTCTAAAGGAAAATACAGATAAAAAGGATTTAATAAATTGAAATTCAATAAAGAAAAGCTATTAATAGAAGTCCCTAAATAAATAAGTTGTTTAACTTACTTTGAAATAAGAATATTAATGGTTTTTGATTTAAAATCATCAAATATTTAAATAAAAAAATTAACTTCAAGTAAAATTATTGTTTTACATAGGAAAAGTTATCGGAACGAGCCAAATAAAATCGTTTTGCTCAATCTGACTACTCAGCAAGAGCCAAATAAAATCATTTTGCTCAATCTGACTACTCGGAACGAGCCAAATAAAATCATTTTACTCAACCTGACTACTCAGCTTGATCCAAATAAAATCATTTCAGTCGATATGAGCATTTTTATCCTGAATCTGATTAAATAATTTAAAAAAAATCAACCCTTACTTTTAAAAATCAGCATGTTGTTTAAAAATAATATATTTGATAAATTTAAAATTGAATTTGCAACCTGAAATCAACATTAAGAAAGTCAAATCCTCACTTTGTTTGAATTTTAGAAAAACCGATTTTTTATACAGAATGAATAATCTTCTATAAAAAATAAAAATATATGCATTAAATAAACTCGGAAATGCCAGATATTAAGTATAATTCGCAGGAAATAATAAGCTATATTATTACCTTTATACATAAAAACCCTTAACAATTAGATAAATTTTAACTTATTTTACAAAATACTTTCAATTAATGTATTTTATGTTTTTTTATTTTATACTTTTGTGATAATAAAAAAACAAACTATGTAGAAAACAAAAACATAATAAAAAAATAGCGTTGCTAAAAGTATTTCTCTTACTTAAAATCGGCAAAATTTATAGGAACAGAGAGATAGTTAAAGTGAACGCACCCGAACAGGGTGTGTTCCTTTGCTTATTTCAATTGTTCCGGGTGTTTGCCGATACCTAAGTAAGTTGAATGTCAAAGCAGAGGTTCATGCCCTTTTTTATTTTGTCTAAATAAAAATATGTAAAACTAATTAAACCAGAAACCGGTCTGCGGAAGCCAAAGGGCTGACCACCCAAAGTGACAATTTTTATGAAAAAAGTTGGAGACCAGAAACCAAATAAAAAACGGGGCGTTACCAAAAAGCCTTATGAGTAGGAA
>CAIZXK010000624.1 GCA_903936865.1 uncultured Bacteroidales bacterium
TCTTCAGACCAAAAACCTTTGTTGCTCGATAATTTATTGATTGAATATTGAGCTATACCAACTGCAGTATATAATTTATAAGTTACTATTATTTGTTCTCCCAAATATGGCGAAGCATTACTTACATTTGCACGCAAAAAAATATCATTATCACTTACACCATTCCCGCCAGACTGATTATTTTGTGATTGAGATTGCTGCTGCTGTTGCTGCTGATTATTAGCACCTTGAGATGATTTAACAACTTTTATTGAAATTGATTCTGATTCATACGTTTTACCTTCAACAGTAATTCTTGCGGGTGCAACTGTATAGTTTCCTTCATTTCCTGCTTGTAAATAATATGTAAATGAATAAGATACAGATTGATTCATTTTACCGTTTATAATCTGCATACTGCTGCTGCTCGATTGATTTGGTCCTGATAATACACTAAATCCTTTGAAAGAAGGAGCTTTAAAATTAGAAGCTGCAGCATTTACAGTAAATGTTACTGCAAATTGCTGACCACTACCAACCGTATTAGGAGCCGAAGCATAAAACTTTATGTCTTCAGCATAAGTTACTCTAAATAAACCTGATATAAAAATTAAGAAAAATATATACTTCTTCATCTGTATCTTTTCTTTGCCTAGTTAAACGATAATTTTAGCCATTAATTGTATTTTTACCAATCTTTTTCAGTTTTAACTCTTACTCCAACAGCTTTTTGTTTCTTTACTTTATCTAAAGTCTTCTTTTCATCATTCTTAAGAGCTTCAAGCATACGTTCAGCTTCTTCCTTTTTTAACTGTTTTTGTTTCTGTTCCTGCTGTTTCTTATCCTGATTTTGTTGTTTATCTTTGTTTTGATCGTCTTTATTTTTATCGTCTTTTTTATCTTCATTTTTTTTATCTTTATCTTTTTTGTCGTTTTTATTATCCTTATTTTGCTGTTGTTGCTTTAACATTTGCATTGCATACGATAAATTATACTTAGTATCAATGTCTGTTGGATTATTTTTAAGGGCTTGCTTATACGCTTCAATTCCTTTTTCGTATTCTTTAGTTTGCAAATAACTGTTACCAAGATTATGATAGATTTTAGATTTTGCACTTTTATCAGTCTCTTTTTCAGCTAAATTAGAATAAAAACGAGTTGCTTCCTCAAAATTTTTCTGTTTATAAAGAGAATTAGCCAGATTATAGTTACCAATTTTATAAGTACTGTCCTTAAGTAATGATTTTCTATACTTTACTTCTGCATCATTATAATTCTTCTGGTTATATAATTTATTCCCTTCTCTAATAAATTTCTTTTCATTTTGAGAAAATACATTCAAAAAGATGGCAAAAATAAATAATATTGTTAATATAGCTTTCATGTTATTTTTCATTTTTCCCAAATAAATTAATTTTACTAAAAAACTTACTTTTTTTGTTGTATATAAAAATTTCAAGAATCAACAAAAACAAAGCTATTGCAACAAAATACTGAAATCGATCTTCGTAATCAGAAAAGGTCTTGCTTTCATATTCCTTTTTTTCAAGTTTATTTATTTCATCAAAAATGGTTTGCAAACCTGCATTACTATTACTTGCTCTAACATAAGCTCCATTTCCGGCAGCAGCTATTTTTTGAAGCATCGGTTCATCTAATTTCGTAACAATGGTATTTCCTTCCTTATCTTTCTTATATCCTGATTGAACATTATTGGAATAAATTGGAATTGGAGCACCATCGGGTAATCCCATACCAATAGTATTTACCATAATACCTTGTTTTTGTGCAATTTCAGATTGTTCAATTGCATCATCTTCATGATTTTCACCATCTGTAATTACAATAATGGCCTTGTTTTTCTTATTGACTTCTTTTTCCTTTGGCTTGTCAAAAGATTCAATAGCTAATGATATAGCTGCACCCAAAGCTGTTCCCTGTTCATTTACATCATTTGTACTAATTGTTTCTAAAAACATTTTTGCAGCAGCATAATCATTTGTTAATGGTAATTGAACAAAAGCTTTACCGGCAAAAATTACTATTCCAATTCTATCAGTTTCAAATTTATCTATTAGTTTTGAAATAGCTTGCTTTGATCTTGCTAATCTATTTGGTTGAATATCTTCGGCCAACATACTATTCGATACATCTAAAGCAATAATAATATCAACACCTTTCCTATTTGCTTTTTCAATTCGGGAACCTATCTGAACCCTAATAAGTGCAATTACAATAAAGATAAATGCCAGAACTAAAATTGTAAATTTCCAGATAATTCTACTTTTTGAATAATTATACATCAAGCGTTTTATTAGATTTTTATCTCCTAAATCTAATATTATTTTTTTCTTCTTTTTTTGCATCATCCAAAACAAAATGATGAAAACCGGAAGCAAAAGAAATGCATATAAAAATGATATTTCAGCTATTTTTATCATAAAGTGTTATGGTATAGTTCTATAAATTGTATATCTAAAAAACATTTCAATAAAAAGTAATAGTCCGGCAATTAGCACAAAATATAAAAATTCTTCACTTTTTTTATGAAACTCAGTAACATCAATTTTTGACTTTTCCAATTTGTCAATTTCCTTGAATATTTTTTCCAATTTCGTTTTTGAAGTTGCTCTGTAATAATTTCCATTTGTTATTCTGGAAATCTGTTTTAGAAGTGATTCGTCAATCTTAACTTCAACATTTTGATATTGAATACCAAATGGAGTTTGAAATGGATAAGGAGCCATACCTGTAGTACCTACACCAATTGTATAAATTCTTATTCCATACATTTTTGCAATATCGGCTGCAGATAGTGGATCAACAGAACCCATATTATTAACTCCATCTGTAAGTAAAATAACTACTTTACTTAGTGCTTTACTGTCTTTTATCCGACTTATGGCTGTAGCCAATCCATCTCCTAATGCAGTACCATCTTCAATAATTCCACTTTTTACCGATAAAAATAAATTCTTAAGAACGGCATGATCTGAAGTTAAAGGACATTGTGTAAATGCTTCACCGCTAAATATTACCAATCCAATTCTATCATTTGGTCTTCCATTTATAAAATTAATGGCAACATCGCGGGCTGATTCCAATCTATTGGGTTTGAAATCTTCAGCTAACATACTGCCCGAAATATCATAAGCCATCACAATATCAATACCTTCAATATTAACATTATGTTTTTTCATACTCGACTGAGGTCTGGCTAATGCTAAAATCAACAATATCAGCGCTAAAATCCTCAAAACAAACAATAAGTGATATGCTTTTTGTTTTGTTGTTTTTCTTAAATTTTTAAAAGGTGAAAAACTTGAAAATTTCAATTCAGCAAATGTAGTTGAATTCTTAAGTATATACCAAATTATAAGAAGTGGAATTATCAGTAATAGATACAGATACGCCGAATTTGCAAATTCAATATTCCTAATAAAATCTAACATTTTATTTATCATTTAATTTTTCGATATTTTCAGAATTACTTTCATTTTTCATATTTATCGATGTTTCCTTAACTATTTCAATTGCATACTGTAAACTTAAATCATGCTGATCGGGTAAAGGTAATTGCTTGGCAAATTTAACCAAATCAGCTAGAGTTAAAATAGCAGCTAATTTTTTCGATAAATTTTGATCAGTAATTACACTTTCAAAAGCTTCCAATGTTTCATCCGAAGTTTTTTCAAGTGCTTGGATATTTAATTGTTGCTCAAAATAATTTCGTAAGATTTCTGTTAACTCTGAATGATATTCTTTAATTTTATCATTTTGCCATAATTTCTTTTGACGTAAAGTTTCAAAATCTTTTAAAGCGGTTTTATAAGGTGGTATTTTTGGCTTAGATGGCTCTGATTCACTCTTTTTCTTATTCTTTAATCTATATACAATATAAATTATTATTATAATTAAAGCGATTATTCCCAAACCTAACAGTATATAAGGCAGAAGTTCCTTAAATGTAAGTGGAGCATCCATTGGTGACTTTATATCCTTGATAGCTAAAGTAGTATCAACAGCTATACTATTTACATTCAATAAAAGTGAGTCTGAAATAATCTGATAAATTGTGGTATCATTATAACTTTTCAGTAAAATCTGAATACTTGGTATTACATAAGATCCAGAATCAAAAGATGTTATGATCAATGTTTTTGATAAAGAAAGTATTAATTTATCCTGACTGACTACAGAATCAATAATTGATTGACTTACAATTTCTATTTTATCAGATAATTTATCATTAAAAATCGGAAATTGAACCTGATAGCTTAATGGAGTATTTACTGTATATTTTAATTTAATTTGATCACCAATTAAAATAGAATTGGTATCTATTTTTGAAGAAACAGTAATTTCCTGTGCAAATGATGATAAAGCACAAAATATAAAAAGTAATTGAAATAAATATTTAATTAATTTTCCCATATTTCACTCATTAATATCTATTTTCTCTTTTCTTGAACAGACTAATCAATTGTTTAACATAATCCTGATTCGTATTGATTTTCACATCATCAACGCCTGATTTCATAAAAGTATCATTCAAATACTTTTCATGCTGATTCCACCAAATATTATAATTCTTACGAACTTGAATATCTGAAGAATCTACCCATAAGGTTTTACCTGTTTCTGTATTCTTTAATTTTACTATTCCAATATCAGGAAACTGAGTTTCTAATTCATCAAATATTCTAATAGCAACCAAATCATGCTTCTTTGAAGAAATTTTAATTGCATCTTCAAATCCATCATCCTGAAAATCGCTGATTAAAAAAGCAGTACAACGTTTTTTAATTACATTTGTAAAATAACGCAATGCTTCAGCAATATTGGTTTCGTTATTTATTGATTCGAAAGTGATTAATTCTCTAATAATACGAAGAATGTGCGAACTTCCTTTTTTGGGAGAAATAAACTTTTCTATTTTGTCTGAGAAAAAAATAACCCCAACTTTATCGTTATTCTGAATAGCAGAAAAAGAAAGAATAGCAGAAATTTCAGTAATAAGGTCTTCCTTAAATTGTTTTTGAGTTCCGAATTTATTAGAACCGCTCACATCAATAAGAAGCATAACGGTAAGTTCGCGTTCTTCCTCAAAAACCTTAATATAAGGATGATTTAATCTTGCAGTTACGTTCCAATCAATAGAGCGAACATCATCACCATACTGATATTCCCTTACTTCGCTAAATGCCATTCCTTTACCTTTGAAAGCACTATGGTATTGTCCTGAAAAAATATGATTGGTCAAACCACGGGATTTGATTTCTATTTTCCTGACCTTTTTTAGTAGTTCACTAGTTTCCATTTATTTAAATCAATTAATATTAAAACTTTAACGGGTTGAAAAGACTAAGGCACTTCAACTGTATTTAAAATTTCATTAATGATTTCTTCAGTAGTAATATTTTCAGCTTCAGCTTCGTAAGTCAAACCTATTCGATGGCGTAAAACATCATGGCAAATCGCTCTGACATCTTCGGGAATTACATAACCTCTTCGTTTGATAAATGCATAAGCTTTAGAAGCTAAGGCAAGATTAATACTTGCTCTTGGAGAAGCACCATAACTTATCAAACCTTTAAACTTATTCAATTTATAATCAGATGGAAAACGTGTAGCAAAAACGATGTCACTGATATAATTTTCAATCTTTTCATCTAAATAAACTTCACGACAAACCATACGAGCCTTCAAAATATCTTCTGGTTTTAAAACCTGATTAGTTTTTGGAAATTCATTTAAAATATTCTGACGCATTATCAACTTTTCTTCTTCTTTTTTCGGATAAGAAATAACCACTTTAAGCATAAAACGATCCATTTGAGCTTCAGGTAATGGATAAGTTCCTTCCTGTTCAATAGGATTTTGTGTTGCCATTACCAAAAAAGGTTCTTCCAATTTATACGTTTGATCACCTATAGTAACCTGACGTTCCTGCATGGCTTCCAATAATGCACTTTGAACTTTTGCCGGTGCACGGTTTATTTCATCAGCTAAGATAAAATTTGAGAAAATAGGTCCTTTTCTAACAATAAACTCTTCCTTTTTCTGGCTATAAATAAGAGTTCCGATTAAATCGGCAGGTAGTAAATCAGGTGTAAACTGAATTCGACTGAATTTTGCATGAATAGAATTAGCTAATGAATTTATAGCTAATGTTTTTGCTAATCCTGGAACACCTTCCAATAAAATATGTCCGTTAGATAATAATCCAATTAACAAACGTTCAACCATGTGTTTTTGACCAATGATTACCTTTTTCATTTCCATAGAAAGCAAATCTACAAATGCACTTTCTTTTTGGATACGTTCATTCAATTCATTTATATCAATTGTCTGTGTCATAGTTTTTATGAATTTGAGTAGCAAAATTACGTGAAACCTCACAAAAGCCTCATTTTCTTTAGTTAAAAAATGTTAAGCTTCTTGTTAACATTTCTTAATTGAAAAAAAAGGACTGATTATTAATCAGTCCTTAGATATTATCGTAATATTGTTATTGAGCCTTTCGCCTCACCTTCCTTTAAATATCCCTGATATTTAAGAATATAGAAATATGTACCATCAGGTAATCCTTCTCCATCCCATTTATCATTATCGGGTAAATAGGGTTCTTTTTCAAAAACTTTCTTACCCCATCTATTAAAAATCAACAGTTGATTACTTAAATAACTTTCTAAATTAGGAATATCAAAGTAATCATTAATACCATCACCATTAGGAGTTATTATATTTGGAAATACTAACGAATCTTCTACAATCCTTACAGTTAAAGAAATTGAATCAACACAATTATGAGCTGTACCTACTACTAACCAAACAGTAAAAAGATCATTGGAATAATAACCATGACTTGGATTTTGTAATATACTTGTATTATCACTCGAACCAATTTCTCCAAAATTCCAATTCCAGGAAGTAACATTAGAAGAAGAAGCTGTGCTGTTAAAAGTTATCAGTGCATTTGAAATTGGTGCAACAGGTGGACTTGCAGTAAATGAAGCTGTTGGATTAGGATAAACTTTAACTACATCGAACA
>CAIZXK010000625.1 GCA_903936865.1 uncultured Bacteroidales bacterium
AAAAAAATATTTAACTGAAATGCACTATCATTATAGAAGACAACAGCTAATGAAGGGATTGAAAGTATAATTAATAAAAAATCAAGTTTATTCCATCCATCTTTAATATAACTAGAGAATCCAAATTCATTAATTTTAACACTCATCTCAATTATGAATAAAATAGTAAATAATGGTTCGAAATAGTCGAGGATATTACCCTTTAATTCAAATTCTTGAAAAAATATTAGCAATGCATTTGCAATTATTAAACCTAATATGTAATAATCGTTTAAAAAATATTTTTTCATATTATTAATAAGTTAGAATTTTAAGTTTTACAAAATAAAAAAGGGCATGAACCTTTACTTTGATTTTCAACTGCTGAAGGTACGACCAAGCACCCGGCTACAATTGAAATAAGCAAAAGGAACACACCCTGTTCGGGTGCGTTCACTTCAACTATTTCTCAGTAGCCTATAAATTGGTCGTTTTTCAGCAAAGAAATACTTTTAGCAACGCTATTTTTTATTATGTTTGAATTTCTACATGATTATTTTTTTATATCAACAAAAGTAAATAAATTAAAAGTACAAAAACCAAAAATTTTAAATAAAACATTTAATAATTCTAAATAATTTCTTTTAATAATCTTTCTTTTATCACACAAATGTTTCTTTTTATAATTTTTATTACAAAATAAGCTGCTCTTACAACTCTAAATACATTACTTTAAAAAAACAATAATAAAATCCAATAATCACTATAATCATATATTATATCTTCAACAACAAAAACCAGATATATCAACCTTAATTAATTTGTATGAATATAATAACATCTAAAGTAGAAATATTCTATTTCTTTAACAAGCATAAAAGCCGATAGCAAATAACTACCGGCTTTTAGCGGTTATAATGAGTCTTTCAATTTGTTAATTGTGCTCACTTCCTTTAAAACTAAGCTCGATTCCTGTTCTTTTTATTTCAGCAGTAAAAGGATTGTCGGAGTAAAATTCTTCTTTTGAAAATGGATGAGGTTCAATTCTGTAATCAATTTGAGAAGCCAGCATCATCAGTTGAACCTGAATATCAAATTTTTCTTCATCAGATAACTTATCAAAAACAATAGCTAAATCAATATCACTTTCCATACTTTCCGCATTTTTTGCATACGATCCAAACAGTATTGCTTTTTCAATACCGCTGTATTCTTTCCTGATCAATTCAATATACTGACTTATTGCGATATTAATTCTTTTATCCATAATCTGTTGTTTTTTAATTCGGAAATCCATTTGCTTGAATATTCCGGAGTGCATTTTTTTTGAAAACTCATTTTATAATCGTCGTACCTTGCATTTATATTAAAAGCAGTAATAGTTACCAAAAACTCTTTTTGATTTTCATTCAAATCTATTTCAGATAACACTGCAAGGCGAAGGAGGTTATGGATAAAAGGAGGATAATCTTGTTTAATCTTTACATAATACGCCTTCAATAATTTTTCAATCATCAAGTGTCCAATGAATAATGCCCAATTATAACGTTTCGATTCAAACATAGCAAGCATTGTGACAAAATCCTCATCTGAACTTGTAATCCAATAGTTTATTAATTTTTCGGTATCAAATTCTTGTTTTTCCATTATTCAAAAGTAAATAAAAAATTGCTTCCAATTGAAAAAAAGTATTTTTTTTGAAAAATAAATTTTAAAAGAAACTAAGAAATTATTTCAAAGCGATTTTCAGAATAAATTCGTGTAATTAGTGGCTTTTATAATAAAACGTACTTATTTAACAAAATAAGCTGCTCTTACAACTTTAAATACATTACTTTTACCAACAATTAAATTTATTAATAACTTTAAACTTAAATTATGTCATCATCTTCAGAAACTGGTCACCTTACAACCATCAGCAATTTCGACGAATTAATTCAAATTGCCACCCTACATGCAGGAAAATATAATCCATCAAATGCTGCCTTACAAATTACCGTACTCGATGGTATTTCTACCGAGGCTCATCAATCCATCAATATTATCAACGACTTATTACCTAAATACAGCATTCCGTCAGCAAATCGAGAAGATGCATTTAAACCGCTTCCGAAATTCTGCACCCGTGTATTAAATGCTTTAAAAGTTAGCGGAGTCAGCGATACTATTATTGATGGAGCTCAAACCATCAATCGCAAAATACAAGGTGAAAGAGCTATACCTAAAAAAACAGAGGAAGAAAAACTAGCCCTTAAAGAACAAGGTAAAGAAGTGAATGAAATTTCAACCTCCCAATTAAGTTACGACAATCGGCTCAACAATTTCGACAAGCTGATAAAATACCTCAGCAATATTACAGAATATGCACCTAATGAAGCCGAATTAAAATTAGTTGCCATAAAAGATATTTATGCCAATTTGCAGGATAAAAACAGTGCAGCCAAAGAAGTTGGCGAACCACTCACCAATGCACGAATTGCCCGTAATAAAATTTTATATACACCCAAAACCGGTTTGGTTGACACCGCTTTGGATGTTAAAAAATACATCCTTTCTGTATTTGGAGCTTCGAGCCCCGAATATAAACAAGCATCCAGACTGAAATTTCATAACATTAAATAGAAATAAGCATTCTATATATATCCATAGCCTGACAATGTACTATACGCCGTCAGGCTTTTTCATTTCCTTACAAATTAACTACCTTAAGCTTACAAAAGCCTTCAAGACGCATCCAAAAACCATTAAGACGCTCTCAAAAGCCATCAAGACGCATCAAAAAACCATCAAGACGCATCCAAAAACTATCCATAACCTTCCAAAAGTTTTCCATAACTATCCAAAAGCTTTCAAGACGCATCTAATAGTCATTGTCTTTCCTTCAGAAGATAAAGATTTAAGCAAAGTCCCAATTTTGATTTCCTCCACTACTTAATTAATTCGTTTTTTCAATTAGTTTTTTCTCAGGATTACCTCAGGTTTAAATATTTTTTTCTACTTTCGTAGTCGCAATTCAGATTGCATAAAACATTGATAATATGGCTATATTAATAATAAATATTAAAGAACTGGTTCAGGTTGAAAATAAACCTAAAATAAACCGCAAAGGCAAAGAAATGTCGGAACTGAAAACCATAAAAAATGCCTGGTTATTTATAGAGGGAGAAAAAATAGTAGCCTTCGGCAATTTAAACCAACAAAGTTTATTAGAAAGAACAATTAAAGGAAAAACTTATGAATTAATAGATGCCACTGACAAAATGGTATTCCCATCTTTCTGCGATTCGCATACCCATTTGGTTTATGCCGGTAGCCGCGAAATAGAATATATCGACAAAATCAAAGGATTATCTTACGAAGAAATAGCAAAAAGGGGAGGAGGAATCCTTAATTCATCTGCCCGTTTGCACAATGCTTCCGAAGAAGAATTAGTGGAAACCGCCATGCTACGTCTCAACGAAATTATTTCTTATGGAACCGGAGCAGTCGAAATCAAAAGCGGTTATGGTTTAAGCACCGAAGATGAACTTAAGATGCTGAGGGTTATCCGAAAATTAAAGGAAATCAGCCCGCTCACTATAAAATCTACTTTTTTGGGGGCTCATGCTGTTCCATTGCAGTATAAAGGCAAACAATCCGACTATGTTGATTTGATTATCAATGAAATGATACCGATGGTAGCAGCAGAAGATCTAGCCGATTATATCGATGTTTTCTGCGATAAAGGCTTTTTTACAGTTGAAGAAACCGACAAAATGCTGATGGCTGGAATGAAACATGGCTTACGACCCAAGATTCATGCCAACGAACTTGATTATTCGGGCGGAATTCAGGTAGGTGTAAAATACAATGCCCTTTCAGTAGATCATCTGGAATATACGGGAGATGAAGAAATTGCCTGCCTGCTCAATTCCGAAACCATGCCTACCTTGTTGCCGGGTGCTGCTTTCTTTTTAGGGATGCCTTATGCACCGGTTCGTAAAATGATTGAAGCTGGGCTGCCTGTAGCCATGGCAAGTGATTTTAATCCGGGTTCGTCACCTTCGGGCAATATGCAACTTATTTTGTCGATGGGATGTATAAAATACCGCATGACACCTGAGGAAGCCATCAATTCAGTAACTTTAAACAGTGCTTATGCAATGGGACTCAGTGAGGAAATGGGAAGCATAGCTGTTGGCAAAATAGCCAATGTTTATATAACAAAACCAATTTCCACTTATGAATTTATGCCTTATGCTTATGGAAGCAATAAAGTGGAAACCGTAATTTTAAATGGAAAAATAATCAAATAAAAAAATCTGCCAGATTTAAAGCATATTAATTGTCGTAAATTTGCAAATTACGAGATATTAAACAGAAAAAATCTGGCAGATTTGGAAGATATAAATAATAAAAATCTGGCAGATTTTAAAATGAATTTTAATTTTCAAATTATAAAATAGTATGAAAAAACTAATAGAATGCGTACCTAATTTCAGCGAAGGACGCGATATGGCAATCATCAAACAAATAACTGATGAAATCGAAAAATCAGAAGGTGTAAAACTACTGGATGTTGATCCGGGAGCAACTACCAATCGTACGGTGGTTACCTTTGTCGGAACACCCGATGAGGTTATTGATGCTGCTTTTAAAGCCATAAAAAAAGCTCAGGAACTAATAGATATGAGAAATCACAAAGGTGATCATCCTCGTTTTGGTGCTACGGATGTTTGTCCATTGGTACCTGTTGCAGGTATTACCATGGAAGAAGTTGTGGAATATGCCCATAAATTGGGAAAACGTATTGGCGAAGAACTCGGAATTCCGGTTTATTGCTACGAAAGTGCAGCCACTCAGCCAGTACGCCGCAACCTGGCTAAATGCCGTCAGGGTGAATATGAAGCTGTAAAAGATCGTATTTCAACCGATGAATGGAAACCTGATTTTGGTCCTGCTCAATTTAATGAAAGCATTGCCCGTTCGGGAGCTACTGCCGTTGGTGCACGTGATTTCTTAATTGCTGTTAATTATAATCTGAATACAACGTCCACACGCAGAGCCAATGCCATTGCCTTTGACGTTCGCGAAAAGGGTCGCCCGATGCGCGAAGGAAATCCTGCAACAGGTAAAGTGGTTCTGGATGAAAAAGGAAATCAGGTGATGATTCCCGGAACTTTAAAGGGAACCAAAGCTATTGGCTGGTTTATTGAGGAATATGGCATAGCTCAGGTTTCCATGAATATTACCAATATTTCAGATACTCCTTTACATATAGCTTTTGATGAAGTAAGTGCAAAAGCAGCAGCTCGTGGTGTAAGAGTTACCGGTTTGGAAATTGTTGGTCTGGTTCCCAAAAGAGCTATTATTGATGCCGGAAAACATTATCTGGTTAAACAACAACGTTCAGTAGGTATTTCTGAAGCAGAAATCATCAAAATTGCTATTAAATCTATGGGTTTGGATGATTTAAAACCATTTATACCTGAAGAAAAAATTATTGAGTATGTTTTGGAAGCTGAAAACAAAAGCAAAAAACTCATCGACATGAGTTGTACTGCTTTTGCAAACGAAACAGCTTCTGAGTCTCCAGCTCCGGGTGGTGGTTCTATTTCAGCTTATATGGGAGCTTTAGGTGCTTCTTTGGCAACAATGGTTGCCAATCTGTCGTCTCACAAAGCAGGCTGGGATGATAGATGGGAAGAATTTTCGATCTGGGCAGAAAAAGGACAGAAAATCAAGGATGAATTATTGTTTCTGGTTGACGAAGATACCAATGCCTTCAATAAAATAATGGATGCTTTTGGTTTGTCGAAAAGTACTGATGCAGAAAAAGCTGCCAGAACTGCTGCCATTCAGGAAGCTACTAAATATGCAACCGAAGTTCCGTTCAGAACGATGGAAAGGGTTTTCGATTCTTTTGAACTTATCAAAGCTATGGCTGAAATTGGAAATCCAAATTCTGTAACGGATGCGGGTGTTGGCGCTTTATGTGCACGATCTGCTGTAATGGGAGCTTACCTGAATGTAAAAATCAACGCAAGCGGACTGAAAGACAAAGCTTACGTTGAAAACATTCTTGCCAAAGGTGCAGAAATTGAAGCCAAAGCTAAACAGCTGGAATCAGAAATAATGGATATAGTAAATGCTAAAATAAATTCGTAAAAAATAAATAAATCATAAAAAGGTAGTTTTACTAAAAAAGTGAAACTACCTTTTTTAATATATTCCAGAAACAAATAGTTCGATAAATTTTGACAACGTTTTTTCTTACAAAAGTTTAATCAATTAATTATTAATATATTTGTATTATCAATTACAGCTTTGTCAAAGTTAGTAATATAAGCAGCTAATAAAAGTTAAGCGGTATTGGAAACTATTTAAAATGAAAATAATAGTATCTAATTTTCCAATCTCCATTTGTAATATGTTCAGATTCAGATTTGATATTATAATCACATTTTATTTAAATAAGTGCACCCAAACATTTTTAAGTGATACCTTAGTTCTGTAGTAAATTTCAAGTAGTTTATTATTAAATGCTTGTAAGATTTTGTTGGTAGTTAATCTATTTTTGAGGTTAATATAATCAGTGCATTTAGTGGCGAATATGATAATTCTTCAGATTTAAGGTTTAATATTTATCATTGGTCTGATTAAACTAAAATATCTTACTTTTGCATAAAAATATATATTAATGGCCGATTTAACGGAAGGAAAAGTAGGGAGTTTGATCTTTAAGTTTGCAATACCTATGCTGCTGGGCAACGTTTTTCAGCAATTATATACTATTGTAAACAGTGTTATTGTTGGTCATGTTTTAGGCAAAACCGCTTTGGCAGCTATTGGAGCTTCATTTCCCATTATTTTTGCACTTATTTCGATGATTATCGGCATTGCAACGGGTTTTACTATTGTAATAGCACAATTTTACGGAGCAAAAGACCTGGAGAAAGTCCGTAAAGCAATTGATACCATGTATATTTTTCTATTCGTTGCTTCTATTTCAATAAGTATTTTAGGAATTATCTTTAGCGAAAATATACTCAGACTCACCGGCTTGCCCGAAGAGGTAATACCTGAAGCTAAAATTTACCTGAATGTTTATCTTGCCGGAGCCATTTTCCTTTTTGGATTTAATGGAACCAGTTCAGCTTTACGCGGTTTAGGCGATTCAAAAACTCCGCTTTACTTTCTGGTTATTGCCAATATTGTAAATATTTTCCTCGACTTATTATTTATTGTTGTATTTAAAATGGGAGTAGAGGGTGCCGCTTTGGGAACAATCATTTCACAGGCAGGAGCTTTTTTGACCATGATTTTTTATCTGAATCGCAAAAATGAACTGGTTAAGTTATATGTTCGCAAGCTTTTGTTCGACAGGGATATTTTCAATAAAAGTATCAAGATAGGAATTCCAACAGGTTTCCAGCAAACTTTTGTTGCATTGGGTATGATAGCGTTATATGGCATTGTAAATAAGCATGGTACCGATGTAATTGCTGCTTATAGTGTTGCCAGTCGTTTGGACTCGCTTGCTTCGTTGCCGGCAATGAATTTTGGAGCTGCCTTATCAGCTTTTGTTGGACAGAATCTGGGTGCAAACAAGCCGGATAGGGTTAAAAGTGGTCTGAAAGCCACCTTTTTAATGACTTCAGTTGTATCTATTATCGTTACTATAGTTAATGTAGTTTTTGGCAGGTATATTATGGCAATGTTTACTGATGATGCTAATGTAATAAGTGTTGGCTATCAGTATCTTATAATTGTAAGTTCCTTTTATATCGTATTTTCCACCATGTTTGTGATAGGTGGTGTTATGCGTGGTGCCGGTGATACCCTGATTCCGATGTTTATAACCTTGTTTGCATTATGGGTGGTAAGAATTCCGATGGCATATTTTCTGGCTGATCACATGGGAGTGGTTGGAATTTGGTGGGCTATTCCAATTGGCTGGCTTTTTGGTATGTGTTTTTCATATATCTATTACCTTACCGGCAGATGGAAAACCAAAGTGGTTGTAAAACATGCTGGTACAGCATAAATTGTTTTAAACGGATTCTTAAGATAAAAACAAAATCATTTCTCTTTCTTAAACAGTGATTTATGTTCACGTTCCATCTTTTCACAAGCAATCTGAAAGATTAATCGCGGAGATGTATTTTTATATTTCAATAAAAAAGCTTCGGTTTCTAAAGGATAGATTTCCCATGCTTTTTTCAGAAACCAGCCTACACCTTGATGGACTTCTCTTTCCGTGTCAGACATCAAAGGTTCAATAATATCAAAAAGCTTTTCAATTTTATCAATGGTCTTGATATTCTTTATTATAGTAACAGGAACACAACGTCTTTGAAATTTATAAGATGAATAAATCCATTTTTTGAAATAATCAAATCCAACAATATTTTGTTTGATAAATTTTGGTAAAATCATCATTCCCAATGTATCGGCATGTGCCCAATTGGAAATGCCAACTTTAAACAGATTCTCAATTTTTATTAGCGTATTAGTAGTATAAAATGAATTTCTGGTATTGATAAGTAATAATACGAAGGAGATTTCTTCATATTTACCACTATTAAATAACATGGGAACAGCTTCAAAAATATTTTGCAGCGAAATATCTTTATTCTTAGCTAGTTCCTTCACTTTATCATTAATCTGAGTTTGCGACAAACCATGTGCATCGTATCCTCCCTTGAAATATCGTGAATATTTCTCAACATTTGCAGGATTGCTGTTTGCTATACAATACAATAAAATATTCTGATATAACTGATTGCTTTCCATTACTTATAAATACTAAAAAACAAACCCAACCGAACAATTTACACCCCAGGCGTAATGCCCCCATAATCTGGAGCCGATTACATCTTTAATATATTTTTCTGAAGTAGCTGAATTATCACTATATCCTGAAAATTCATAATCAACAGTAGCTGGTTTTGCAAAGATTGCACCAAGCTGAAAATTAACATCAAAGCTAATGCAATTGAAAAATATTTGCTTAACACCCGATTTAAAATTTAAACCTAAATGAACAGTATTGATTTGATCAAATTCAAATCGTTGCCCACTTAAATAATAGGCATAATTGTTGTTAATAGAAGCTGTGTCAATATTTACATCACTAAGAAAAACATCAAAACCGGCAGAAAAATAGATACCTAACGGTGCTAAATATGAATTTCGGTAAAAGAGGTAATCAATTCCTAAAGCTTTTGTGGAAAAGGTATTAAGTTCAGTCATATCAACTATTTCTTCTCCCATTATATTATACCTGCTTTCAAATGAAGTTAAGTGTAATTTGATGGAGCTTATTCTGTTTATAACTCTTTCATATTCCAATGAATAATGATCATTAAAACTGAAATATCCATTCTTGCCATTTTTGTTCGGCATAGAAAATGAACTTTTCATAAACAAACTTCCACTAATTATATTTTTCTTACCAAGATAACCGGAAATCTGAGTAAAGCCATTGGTTGAAAGTAAACTAATGATTATAAATAAAGTAATTGTTTTTATTGTTTTCATGTGAAATTTTCTAAAAAATTAATTAAAAAACATAACCTACAGAGCAGTTAACACCCCAGAGATAATGTCCCCATAATCGTACTCCAACTTGTTTTCCGATATAACTATCTATTTCATTGATATTAAAACTATAAGAATCCTTATCATAATCTGCAGCCATTAGACCCATGTGAAAATTAATATCCAAGCTAATGCACTTGAAAAAAATCTGTTTTATACCTGATTTAAAATTACCTCCAAAATGAATTGTATTTGCTGAATTTTTATTTGTAAGATTCAAATCAAATGGATATAAACTTCTGATTGCTGCTGTATCATAATTGACATTACTCATAAAAACATCAAATCCTACTGATATATATGCACCCAAAGGTGCAATATGATTTCTCCTGTAAATAACAAAGTCGGCACCAAAACCTTTTGTAGAAAATGTATTGATGTTATCATAAATACTAATGCTGTTGCCAAAAAGATTATACATACTTTCGAAAGAAGTCACATGAAATTTTATGGAATTTTTTCTATTGATAACTCTTTCATATTCTAATGAATAGTGGTCGTTAAAACTGAAATATCCATTTTCACCATTTTTATTTGGCATTACAAAAGAACTCTTCATAAAGAGATTTGCACTGATAATGTTTTTTTTACCAAGGAAACCGGAAACTTGT